>JBDTMU010000040.1:0-9645 GCA_039934115.1 Chloroflexota bacterium
GAGACCGGCACCCAGATCAACGTCGAGGACGACGGCACGATCCAGATCGCGTCGGTCTCGGAGGAGAACGCCAAGAAGGCGATCGCCTGGATCGAGGGCCTCACCAAGGACGTCGAGGTCGGCAAGGAGTACCTCGGCAAGGTGACCCGCATCATGAACTTCGGCGCCTTCGTCGAGATCATGCCCGGCAAGGAGGGGCTGGTGCACATCAGCCAGCTCGCCGACTACCGGGTGGCGCAGGTCGAGGACGTGGTCGCCGTGGGCGATGAGCTGATGGTGGTCGTGACCGAGATCGACCGAATGGGCCGCGTCAACCTGAGCCGCCGCGCGGCGATGGAGCGGCACATGGCCAAGGCAGGCGTCAGCGAAGAGTCCTGACGCCGATGGGGGCCGAGGCGCTCCTCTCCGCGGTCGCAACCGAGGTGAGTGGCTGCACTCGCTGCCCCCTTCACGTCGGTCGCACGTAGACCGTCCCCGGCGAGGGGAACCCGCTGAGCGACGTGCTCCTGGTGGGGGAGGGACCGGGCGCCCGTGAGGATGCGACCGGGCGGCCCTTCGTGGGGCCGGCGGGAGAGCTTCTCAACGAGCTGCTGCAGTCCATCGGGTGGGCGCGCGAGCATGTCTTCATCGCCAACGTGGTGAAGTGCCGGCCGCCGGGCAACCGCGACCCGGAGCCGGAGGAGATCAACGCCTGCCGCCCCTACCTCGACCGACAGGAGGCGGCGCTCGATCCTGCCGTGATCGTGACCCTGGGGCGCCACTCACTGCGTCGGTATCTGCCCGACGCCCGCATCGGGGAGGTGCACGGCCGACTGCGGCGATCGGGCGGGCGCTTCGTTTTCCCGATGTACCATCCTGCTGCGGCGCTGCACCAGTCCTCGCTGCGGGAGACCCTCTTCGCAGACATGCGTGGCCTGCCGGCCGCGCTGCTTGCCGCCCGCGAGGCTCTTGAAGCCGAGCGGACGGAATCGGTCCAGGCGATCTCGCTCGATCCGGCGCCACCGGCGCCGACGGCCGAGACCGACGACGCCGAACAGATGACCCTCTTCTAGGAGCACCATGCCAGACACCCTTCGCATCATCCCGCTCGGCGGGGTGGGCGAGGTCGGCAAGAACATCACCGTCATCGAGGCGGCCGGGGAGATCCTGGTCGTCGACTGCGGACTTGCCTTCCCCGAGCAGGAGATGCTCGGGATCGACCTTGTCATCCCCGACGTGACCTACCTGCGCGAGAACCGCCAGCGCGTCAAGGCGATCCTGCTGACGCACGGCCACGAGGACCACACCGGCGGCCTGCCGTACGTCCTGCCGCAGATCCCCGGCACGCCGATCTACACCAGCCGCCTGACCGCGGGCCTGGTGACCGGCAAGCTGAAGGAGCACAAGCTCCTCGGCCAGACCCGCCTCGAGGTGGTCGAGCCGGCCGTGGAATTCCGGATCGGCGCCTTCGCCATCACCCCGTTTCGCGTGAACCACTCGATCCCCGACGGAATGGGCTTCGCCATCCGAACCCCGCTCGGCACCGTGGTGCACACCGGGGACTTCAAGTTTGACCACACCCCGCCCGATGGCCGCCGGGCCGACCTGGGGCTGATCGCGGAGATCGGCAACCATGGGGTCGAATTCCTCCTCTCCGACTCGACCCGAGCCGAGCGCGAGGGGTACACCCTGTCGGAGATGACGGTAGGGGAGTCACTCAAGCAGCTGGTCGCCGATGCCACCGGGCGCGTCATCGTGGCCACCTTCGCCAGCAACATCGGGCGTGTCCAGCAGGTGCTCGACGCCGCCTGGGCGAGCGGCCGCAAGATGGTCGCGCTGGGCCGCAGCATGGAGCAGAACATCGCCATCGCCCTGGAGCTCGGCTACCTGGACCCACGGGCCGGCACGCTCACCGGCAAGGAGGGCCTGCAGCGGCTCGCCAAGGACAAGCTGGTGGTGATGACCACCGGCTCCCAGGGCGAGCCGATGTCCGGGCTGACGCGCATGAGCAACCGCGACCATCGGAATATCACGATCGAGCCGGGCGACACGGTGATCATCTCGGCCTCGC
Organism: Chloroflexota bacterium; assembly: GCA_039934115.1. Taxonomy (GTDB): domain Bacteria; phylum Chloroflexota; class Limnocylindria; order QHBO01; family QHBO01; genus CF-167. The sequence goes on from JBDTMU010000040.1 coordinate 2,051, forward strand.
CGATCCCCGGCAACGAGGAGGCGGTCGCCAAGACGATCGACAACCTCTTCAAGGAGGGGGCGATGGTCCACTACGAGCCGCTGGTGCACTGCCACGTATCGGGCCACGGCTCGCGGGAGGAGCTGAAGCTGATGCTCGGCCTGGTGAAGCCACGGCACTTCATCCCGGTCCACGGCGAGTACCGGATGCTCGTGCAGCACGGGCTGCTGGCCGAGGGGGCCGGCGTCCCGGTCGACGGGATATTCGTGCTGGAGAATGGGCAGGTAGTCGAGTTCGATGGGACACGCGCCCGCCTGGCCGGCTCGGTACCCGCAGGGGCGGTGCTGGTCGATGGGATCGCCGCCATCGACGGCGTTGACGGTGTCGTGCTACGCGATCGCCGGGCACTCGCCTCGGATGGGGTGGTGATGGTCGCCCTGACGGTCGACCGCGCCACCGGGCAGGCGCTCTCGGGACCCGACCTTGTCGGCCGCGGCTTCCTCCCCGATCCCGACGACCCGGTCATGGCGGCGGCCAGCAAGCACCTGACCGAGGCGCTGCTCCAACCGGTCGCCGACGCGCATGCCGCCGAGGTCGGCTACCTGAAGACGAAGATCCGCGACACCCTGTCGCGCTTCTTCTTCGAGCGCACCAAGCGACGGCCGATGATCCTGCCGATCGTGATGGAGGTCTGACGGACCCTTGACCAGGCGACGCACGAACGGCTCGCGGCGGCGTGGCAGCTCGCGTCGCCGCAAGGCCACCACGACGGTGACCATCAGCGGGCGCGTCGCCCGCGAGGTCCTGGCGCTCGTCCTGGTCGTGGCCGCAATCATCAGCGCTATCGCGCTCTTCGCGCCCGATGCCGGGCTGATCGTCAAGCCGTGGCACGATGCCCTCTCGTTCCTGCTCGGGTGGGGGATCGCCTTCGCGCCGGTTCTGCTGGCCGGCTTCGCATTCATGCTCTGGCTCAAGACGATGCCGGCCGAGCGCTGGATGGCCGCGACCGGCGCGGCGGTCATGTCGATCGGCCTGCTGGGCATCTTTCATCTGACCGGCGGCAACGGTGCCGAGGGGGTGAATCGGGGCGAGGGTGGGGGCGCCATCGGCTTCGCCGCATCGGCCGGGTTGAGCGCCGCGATCGGCGCCGCCGGCGCCTGGATCGTGCTGGGCGTGATGCTGGTGGTCGGCCTGCTGCTCTACTTCAACATGACCGTCGGCGACCTGGTGGCGGCCTGGCTGCAGCGGCGCGACGAGCGGATCGAGCTGGCCGATCTCGAGGCGCGCCGGGCTGCCGCCGATCCACGCGCGCGGCTTGAGCCCGTCCCAGCGACTGCCGGAGGACGCGGGCTGCTGCAGAGGATGCGCAGCGCGCTGGGCGGCGGAGCCGATGCCGACGACGAGCCGCTGATCCTGCGGCGCGCCCGGCCACCAGAGAGCGCCGCCCCGGCGCCGCGCGCGCGTGACGTGCCGTTCCCGATCGGGGAGGTCGAGCCGGTCGAGGCCGTGCCGGTCACGGTCGACGAGCTGGAGAACGAGGAGACGGCCCACCTGGCCGAGGTCGAGCACCACGAGGTGGCGGATGCCGCGCTCGAGGCGACGATCCGCAGCTGGGACCTCCCGCAGGTCTCGCTCCTGGACGATGCCCCGGCCAGCAGCGCGGCGCAGCTCGACCTGACGGCCAAGGGCCAGCGCATCCGCGAGACCCTCGCCCACTTCGGAATCGGGGTCAAGGTGGCCCGCATTCAGGAAGGGCCGGTCGTCACCCAGTACGCGCTGGACGTGGAGCCCGGAATCAAGCTCTCGCGGATCGAGGGGCTGGCCGACAACCTGGCGCTCGACCTGAAGGCGCGGAGCATCCGGATCCAGGCGCCGATCCCCGGCGAGCCGTACGTTGGGATCGAGATCCCGAACAGCGCCTTCGACCTGGTCACCCTGAAGGAGGTGCTCAGCTCCCCGAACTTCGAGGAGGCGTCCGGCCGCAGCAGGCTTGCCTTCGCGCTGGGTCAGGACGTCGCCGGCCAGCCGTTCAGCGCAGACCTGTCGCGGATGCCGCACCTGCTGATCGCCGGGGCGACGGGGTCGGGCAAGAGCGTGTGCGTCAACGCGATCATCTGCTCGCTCCTGATGCGCGCCTCGCCGACCGAGGTGAAGCTGATCCTGATCGACCCCAAGCGGGTCGAGATGGCCCAGTACAAGGGGATCCCGCACCTCCTGACCGAGGTCATCGTCGACAACGACAAGTCGGTCAACGCCCTCAAGTGGACGGTCGGGACCATGGAGAGCCGATACCACGAGTTCGCACAGCGCGGCGTGCGCAACATCGCGGGCTACAACGAGGCGCTCAAGCCGGGCGAGCCACGGATGCCGTATATCGTGATCGTGATCGACGAGCTGGCCGACCTGATGATGGTCAGCGCATACGAGGTGGAGGCCACCATCACCCGCATCGCCCAGCTGGCGCGCGCGACGGGGATCCACTTGGTCGTGGCCACCCAGCGCCCATCGGTGCAGGTCATCACCGGCCTGATCAAGGCCAACATCCCGTCGCGCATCGCGTTTGCGATGACCAGCGGGGTCGATTCGCGCACGATCCTTGACACGGTCGGCGCCGAGGACCTGCTTGGACGCGGCGACATGCTCTACCAGCCGATCGACGCGCCCCGTGCGGTCCGCCTGCAGGGCGTCCTCGTCACCGATCACGAGATCGAGACGGTCGCGCGACACTGGCGCGCGCAGGGCGGCCCGCAGTACCGCCCCGAGATCACCGCGCCCAGGCGAGATGGCAAGGCCGGCGGGCGCCCGGGCGAGGAGGACGCCGAGGGAGATGCCCTCCTCCCCGCCGCGGTCGACATCGTCCGCCGCTCGGACAAGGCATCCGCCTCGCTGTTGCAGCGCCGGCTGCGGATCGGCTACGCCCGCGCGGCCAGGATCCTCGACCAGATGGAGGACCGCGGCATCGTCGGCCCGGCCGATGGGAGCCGCTTCCGCGAGGTGCTCGTCACGCCCGATGGATGGGGAGGCGAGATCGGTCCCGACGAGGACGGGGAGTGACGGAACGGGAACCCACCAAGCTCGGCACCGTCCTGCGGACCGCGCGCGAGGCCAGGTTCATCGACCTCGCCCGCGTCGAGCGCGACACCAAGATCCGCACCCGCTACCTCTCGGCCCTCGAACGTGGCGACTACCGTGACCTGCCGGGCTCGGTCTACACCCGCGGATTCCTGCGCAACTACGGCCTGTACCTGGGTCTCGATCCCGAGTACCTGATCGACCTCTACCGGCTCGAGAGCGGAAGCACCCTCGAGCGGCCCTCGATGCCGTCCCCGCGCCGCCCCATGGCGGCAAGCCAGGGCCGTTCACTGGTGGTCAGCTCGGGCGCCGTGGTGGCGGCCATCCTGACGCTCTTGGTCGTCGCCTTCGTGGTCTACCTGGTGGGTGAGTTCGTCACCTTCGCCCGCACTCCCGACCTGCGCATCACCGACCCAGCCACCGATGTCCTGGCATGGCAGGGCAACGAGTACACGATTCGAGGTGTCACCGAGCCACACTCCACCATCACGACCGATGGGTTGCGCCAGAACCCCAGCGCGACGGCAGATGCTGACGGCGCCTTCAGCGTGAGTATCGGCCTCGTCCCGGGAGCCAACGTCATCACCCTCGTCGCCAACGACCCGCTGACCGGCCGCGACAGTGCGGCGGTGCGGCGCACGATCACCGTAATCATTCAGGCGAGCCCCTCGCCGAGCCTGCTGCCCTCGGCGGGAGCGGCGGGCGGCAGTACGCCGCAGGGGCGAAGATAGGGGAGCGGGAGCAAGCAGGGAGGCGAGATGGCGGATTCTTCATTCGACGTGGTGAGCGACTTCGATCAGCAGGAACTCGTGAACGCGCTCGACCAGGTGCGCCGCGAGGTGGCGACGCGCTACGACTTCAAGGGTGCGAAGGTCTCGCTGGAGCTCGGCAAGGACGAGATCACGCTCCACGCCGACGACGAGTTCCGCGCAGGCTCGGTCAAGGACCTGATAGAGACCAAGGCGGTGCGTCGCGGGCTGTCGCTCAAGGTCTTCGACTGGGGCAAGCTTGAGCCGGCCGCGGGGAGCACCGTGCGGCAGCGGATCGGGCTGCATCGCGGGCTCACCTCGGAGCAGGCGAAGGAGATCGCGAAGCTGGTGCGCGAGCAGTTCCCCAAGGTGAAGCCCGCCATCCAGGGCGACGCGGTGCGGGTGTCGGGCAAGAGCAAGGACGAGCTGCAGGGTGTCATCACCCAGCTGCGCGGCCTCGACTACCCGGTGGCGCTGCAGTTCATCAACTACCGATGAATCCGCCCAGCAAGGCGGACCTGGCTCGCGCAGGCGCACAGCTGGGCGAGGCGCTGCGGGCGCACAAGTGGCGGTTGGCGACCGCCGAGTCGTCGACCGGTGGCCTGATCGGGCATGCCATCACTATGACCCCCGGCGCCAGCGACTACTACGTCGGCGGCGTGATCTGCTACTCGAACCTCGCCAAGGAGCTGGCTCTGGGTGTCCCTCACGCGCTGATCGACGCGCACGGGGCGGTCTCTGAGGAGGTGGCCGCCGCGCTGGCGGAGGGTGCCTTGCTGCGCTTCGAGACCGAGGTAGGGGTCAGCGTCACCGGCATCGCCGGCCCAGACGGCGGCAGCGCGCGCAAGCCGGTGGGGACGCATTACGTCGGTGTCGTGCGCCGCGGCCACCCGGCCCGGGTCGAGCACCACGTCTTCGGCCACGATCGCAATGGCAATCGGTTCGCCGCCGCGCTGGCAGCCCTGGAGCTGGCCTTCGACGAGGTCTCGGCGGCAGCCTGATGCGCGCCGGCGAGCGGATCCATCTCATCGGCATCGCCGGCTCGGGAGCCGCCGGGGTCGCCCTCCTGCTGCATCACGCCGGAGCCCTGATCGACGGCTGCGACGCCGATACCCCCTCGCCCTACACCCCGCCGCTCGACGCCGCAGGCATCCACATCATCAGCGGCCACGACCCCTCCCACCTGGCCGGTGTGGAGCGGGTCGCCATCACGCCCGCCCTGCGTGCGAATCCCGACCTGCCCGAGCTGGTCGCGGCGCGAGCTGCGGGCCTCCCGATCGTCACCTGGCAGGCCATGCTGGGGGAGCTGATGCAGGCGGAAGGCCACCTCGGCCTTGCCGTCACCGGTACCCACGGAAAGTCGACGACCACCGCGCTGTTGGGGCATCTGCTCGAGTCGGCTGGGTTGGACCCGACCGTCGAGGTCGGAGCCTTCATCCCGGCCTGGGGCGCCACCGTCAGGGTCGGCGCGGGATCGCCCTTCCTGGTGGAGGCCGACGAGTTCGGCGACAACTTCCTCAACTATCACCCAGCCGGCGCGATCGTCACCAACGTCGAGATGGATCACCCCGACTACTTCGCCGACCGCGAGGCCGTGCTGGCCTCCATGGAGCGCTTCGTGCGAGGGATGGGGGAGCATCCGAGCCTCGGTGGCCGGCTTCTCCTGACAACTGCGTCGGACAACGGCTCCCAGGCCCTTCTGGAGCGCCTCGGAGGCTGGGAAGGGCGGATCGAGCGGTATGGGCCTGGCGGCGAGATCGAGGCGCGTGACGTGGCCTACGTCGGCGGGGGAGCGACGTTCTCACTATTCGAACACCCGTTCGATTCACCGCTGGCGGGGGAGCATAACGTGTTGAACGCCACCGCCGCGCTGGCGATGGCACGCGAGATGGGCGCGCCGCTCGAGGCGCTGGCCGAGGGCCTGCGGACGTTCCGCGGAGCCGGACGACGCATGGAGCTGATCGCCGATACTGCCGGCGTGATCGTCTACGACGACTACGGGCACCATCCGACCGAGGTCCGCGCCACGCTGGCTGCCATGCGCCAGAAGGTCGGTGATCGGCGGCTGTGGGCGGTCTTCGAGCCCCACATGTACTCCCGCACGGCGCTCTTCCTGGACGAGTTTGCCCACGCCTTCACCGATGCCGACGAGGTCGTCATCGTCGACATCTTCGCCTCGCGCGATACCGATGCGTCGCTGCGCGCGACCTCGGCCGAGGCATTGGCTGACGCCATCGAGCGGACCTCCGCCGTGTCGACCATGGCCGGCGGCGACGTGGATGCAGCGACCGCGTACGTGGCCCAGCACCTCAGCCCCGGCGACGCGGTGCTGGTGATGGGCGCGGGGAAGTCGTACCAGATCGCCCAGGGCCTCAAGGCCGCCCTGGAGGCCGGTGTGCTGAGCCAGCAGCGCACCATGCCCGGCGGCGGCCAATGAGCGACAACCGCGCGCTGATGGAACGGTATTGGGCCGCCGCAGAGGCGAACGACATGGAGACGATGCATGGCCTCCGCGACGAGGGGTTCATCGTCGACTTCCCGCAGACCGGGGAACGACTGGCCGGGCGTGACGTCGTGCGCGCCTTCGAGGAGTCCCACGACACCGGCGGCAGCTTCGAGCTCACCGGCCTGGTCGGGGACGGCGAAGTCTGGACCGCGCACGGTGTCATGCGGAGCGGGGAGCAGGCAACCTACGTCGTCTCGATCAACGAGCTGCGGAATGGCCGCGTCATCCGCTCGATCGATTACTTTGCCGGTCCGCTGCCCCCGATGCTCAGCGGCGGCGAGTCGAGCCCGCCTGGAAGTCGATGAGCGGGTCCCGTTCCTTCTTCCTGGGCGCCCTGCTGGCGCTCGGGGTGGCCGTCCTGCAGGAGGCGCTGGTCCGACTGGTCGAGGCATCAGGGGCGCGCGATCAGCCAGGGGTGATCCTGATCTTGCTGCTGGCGGCGTTCCTGGGGCTGCTGACCGCGGTCGTCGTTCGCGCCCTGCGGCTGCCGGGCGCCATAGCGCCCACCGTGTTGGTGATCGGCTGGATCGTGGTGCCGCCGCTGCTGAAGGCGATCCCGGCGTCCGTGACGCAGTCCTTCGCCTCGGATGCTTCTCTCGCCGCTCCTGACGCCGTCGCCCTGGCCGTGGCCGTCCTCGCCGCGGCGGTGACGCTGGCGGTCCAGGCCGAACCGCTGAGAGCCCCTAGGGCCCCTCGATGACGATCGAATCGCCACCGAACACGAACGGCTCCGCCAGCTGGTAGGCGTCCGCGCGCTTGTTCCAGACCTCGAAGCGCGGGTCGTTGTCATGCTCGTGGTGGCCTTCAGCGGTCGCGAAGATGGCGACCACCAGGTACTGCGTAGCTCCGTCGACCTCCTTGGTGCTGATATCTAGGCGCGTCAGCGTCGCCATCGTCAGGAGGCCGCGCGCGTGTAGATCGGCCCAGATCGGCGCCTCCATCTCGCGAAATCCACGCTCGAAGGCGTCAACCTCGTCCGTGCCAACGTTCAGAACAATCCCGATGGTCTGCATCAGCTCCTCCTGGCGGCCGTTTCAGAATCAAGGTCACATAACATCTCTTTGCGGAAGCCTAGTGATAGGACCAATGGATAGATTCGCGCACCGGATGGTGGATACAGGGCCGTCGAGAGCGGCCCTAGGCTGGCGACATGAAACATTCATCGCTGTGGGTCCTGATGGTCGGCAGCCTCGGCGCCGGCGTGCTGATGGTCTTCGGCGGCGCTGCCGCAGCAAGTGACATCGGCCAGCTGGCGGCAGGATATGGCCTGCTCGTCATCGGCAGCTCGC
>JBDTMU010000041.1:0-9522 GCA_039934115.1 Chloroflexota bacterium
TAGCGGCCCTGGACCAGGCTCGAGGCGCAGTTGCCGACCCCGACGATCGCCACCCGAATCTTCTTGTCCGCGGGGCGATGCCCGTTCTTATCGCCCTTGCCGTTGGTGCTGGCCACGATTACTGATTCTCCTCTGTGGTGTCGCCGGCGACGACCGTCGGCGATTCTGTCATCTCGCGTTGAACGTGCCAGATGCGCTGGATGGTGGTTGCCGTCGAGAGGGCGGCGACGATGCCAATTGCGACGATGAGGCCGATCTGAAGGCCGATCCCGGCCAGCGCGATGCCGGCCACGACCAGCACCAGCCGCTCGGTGCGGGGGGCGAGCCCAACGGACGCCGAGATGCCGATCGCCTCGGCCTTGGCTCGCGTGTAGCTGACCATGAATGAGCCACACAGGGCGGCGAGCGCCAGGACGACCGGCCCGATCGGGTCGGCGTCGACCCGCAGGAAGTAGATGATCAGACCGGCATACAGGATCGCCTCCGCCGCGCGGTCGAGGGTCGAGTCGAGGAAGCCGCCGAAGGGGGTGCTGCCCCCGGTGGCGCGCGCCAGCGCTCCGTCGACCGCATCGAGGAGCGACCCGGCGACGAGGATGATCGTCCCCGCCAGCAGCTGGCCCATGGCAACCAGGCCGGCCGCGACCACGACGACCGCGAACCCGATGACGGTGACCCGGTTGGGGGTGATGCCGAGCCGCTGAGCCAGGCGCACCAGGGGAGCGAGCAGGGCTCTGCCCGCTTCCTTCAGGCGGTTCGACAGGAGCGAGCCACCTCGCGGCAGCTGCCCGGCCTGTGGGTGGCTAGCCGACATCGGTCACCTCTGAGGCGCTGCTCCGGCGCGCCATGCCGATGCCTGAGGTCCCACCGATGAGTCGTGCCTCCAGCTCATGGAGCTCCTCGAAGGCGGCGGTCCGGAGCCGGCAGATGACCTCGCGCCCCTGGCGCTGTGTCTCGACCAGGTCGGAGAGTCGCAGGATGCGCAGGTGCCAGCTGATGAGCGGCTGAGACAGGACGACGCGCGCCGACAGCTCATTCACCGGCATCGGGCCGAATTCGGCCAGCAGGCTGATGACCCGCAGCCGGGTCTCATCACCCAGCGCCCGGTACATGGTTCGCAGGCGGCGCAGGTCGCGCTCCGCGCGGGTCTCGTTGGCGAGCGTCATTGCGTAGTGCTTCTTTATCAAATACGGATTGATATAAGCGGGGGCTTATGATATTGCTCGGCCGGCGGGGCGTCAAGGGCCAGGAATTGCCCCTGCTAGACTGCCGGCGGAGGTGCGACCCCTGACGAGTTCTACGCCCGATGCGCTGTGGGCCTCGCAGTCGGTTCGCACGCTCAAGCCCGCGGCGGTTGTGTGCGAGGGCGTCAGTCGCAGACAGCGCGGGCAGCCTCTCCTCGACGATCTGACCCTGGTGGTCGGTGTGGGTGCGCGCCTGCTCGTCGTGTCGCACCCGGAGCAATCGGCATCCATGCTGCTGCGGATCCTGGCGGGCCTCTCCCGCCGGCATTCGGGGATCGTGCGGCTGGCGGGCGTGGCGCGTCCTGACAGCTCCGCCGCCGGCTGGGCGCGGCGCGTCGGCTACGTGAGTCCCGAGACGGGGATCTATCCCTGGATGACCCCACGCGAGGTGCTCGACATGGCGGGCAGGATCGCCGAGTACGACCCACCCGAGATCCGTCGTCGGATCGACCACATGGCCGAGCGCTACCGAATCGGGGTGCACCTGGACCAGCCGATACGACGTGGGGGCGAGCCGCTCGCCCAGCGCGTCGCGCTCGCGTCCGCGATGTTGACCGAGCCCGAGGTCCTGCTCCTCGATGAGCCGCTGCGGGCGGTCGATCCGGAGGAGCGGACGCGGCTGCTGACCACGCCAGGCAGCCGCCGCACGGTCGTGATCGCCAGCCGCTACCCGGCCAGCGAGGCGGGGCTGGTGAACCAGGTCGCCTTCCTCCGAGACGGGCGGCTGATCGTGCATGCCCCGATGGAGGAGCTCGACCGCAGGGGCCTTGCGCTTTCACAGCGCGGCATCGACGCCTTCATCGAGCTGTCAGCCGCGGAGGGCCGATGAGACGCGTCTTGACCCTCACCCGCATGGCGCTGCGCGAGCTGTGGATCAGCTTCCGGCTCATTCCCCTGATCGGCGTGCCCGTGGTTGGTGGCATGCTGGTCACCGCGGTGCCGCCCGAGTTCGCCGGCGAGACGGCGGTCGGCGGAGCCAGCTTCTGGTATGCCGTCCCCGCCGCCGTGGCCATCTGCGTCGCATCCGGCCTGGCGGCCCTGACCATGGCGCACGAGCGCCGGCGGGGGACGGCTGCCTGGATGGCCGTACGCGCCGTACCGCGCTCGTCGGTCCTGTTCTCGTGGTTCCTGGCGTTCGCCGTCCTGCTCTGCCTCGGCATCGCGCTCGGCTCGGTCGGCGCCTGGCTGGCGGCCATCGGTCGTGCCGAGACCTCGCCCGACCCACTCCCCTTCGCCGCCGCCGTGGGAGCAACCGCGGGCACAGCCCTGGCGGGCGTCGCGGCCGGCCTCCTGATTGGCACCACGCTGCCGACCGTGCCGGCGACTCTGCTCGCTGTGGCGGTGAGCACCCCGCTGGTCGTCGCTGGCTTCCTGGTGCCGCCGAGCGCTCTTCCGCTCCCGATCGGGGGGCTGGGCCTGCTCACTCACCTGGACTCCGCCGTTCGTCCGGTGGCGGGCGCGCTCCAGGCAGCGGGGGCCGCGCTGGCAGCCGCGGCGGTCCTGCTGGTGGTGGCCGGGGCGGCGCTCGAGCGCAGCGATCTGTGAGGCTGACCGCCTGGGGGATCCTGGCGGTTGCCTCCCTTGGCGTCTTCCTCGGAGGCGCGGAGTTGATGGTGGTGGCCATCGCGCTCCCCTCGATCGTCGCCGACTTCGGCGGCTGGGCCGATCTCGGCCGCGCCAGCTGGATCGTCAATGGCTACCTGCTGGCCTACATCGTGGCCATGCCGCTGGCCGGGCGAGCCGCCGACCTGTGGGGGGCGCGACGCCTCTACCTTCTCGCCCTTGGGCTCTTCTGCATCGGCAGCCTGGGCGCGGGCCTGTCGCGCGTCGCAGGTCCGGAGGCGGGTCTCACCTGGGTGATCGGATCGCGCGTGGTGCAGGGCCTTGGCGGCGGAGCGCTCGTCCCGCTCTCGATGGCTTTGGCCAGCCATCTCTTCGCCGGCCGGGCCCGCTCGATGGCCCTGGGGGTCGAGGGGGCGGCAACCTTTGTGGGCATGGCGGTGGGGCCTGCCTATGGCGCCTGGGTGCTGCTGAACGTGGCATTGCCGATCCCAGGGCTCGACGTGGTCGGCTGGCAATGGATCTTCTTCCTGAATGTGCCGGTCGGCCTGGTGGTCCTGCTCCTGCTGTACGTGGTCGCCGGGGGAGTCGAGACGCCGCGAGCGCAGGGCCGGCTCGACCTCGCGGCCGGGCTGCTGGCGTCGCTGGCGCTGGTGGCCGGGGTGGGAGCCCTCTCACTCGCTGGCGTGCGGGGCTGGGGAGACCCGCTGGTGCTCGGCGGGTTGGCGGCCTCGGCGCTGTGCGTGGGCATCTTCGTGCTGCGCGAGCTGCGGCAGGAGGCACCGCTGATCGATCCCCGTCTCTTCGCCGACTCCCGCTTCGCGGCCTCGAATGGGGTGAGCCTGCTCACCGGCTACACGCTGGCCACGGCCATCATCGGCGGGCCGGTCTTCGTCAACCGCGTCCTCAATGCCGGCGCGGATCGATCGGCGGCGGCACTCACCGCCCTGACCCTGGCGATCGCGATCGGTGCAGTGCTCGGAGGGTTGGGATCCGGGCTGGTTGGCCAGCGCCTCACGGCCGTGGTCGGCGTGGGGCTGACGATCGTCGGCCTGTGGTTCGCCTCCGGCTGGGGCGTGGACACCGATCTCGGGCGCCTGCAGCGCGACCTGGCCATCTTCGGGGCTGGCTTCGGTCTGACCGTCTCGCCGCGGGCCACGGCTGCCGTCGAGGCGGCCGGCGCATCGGCCTATGGCGTGGCGAGCGCCATGCTGCAGGTGACCCGCACGATCGGGATGAGTGTTGGCCTGGCGCTCCTGACCAGCATCGGCCAGAACCGGATCGACGAGCTGACCGCGCTCATCAACGACCCGCCGCGGCGCGATGCATTGGTCACCACCCTGGGGCACCCCGAGTTCGTCGGCGTCGATCCTCGCTCGAGCCTGGCCCTGATCGACCTGCTGGAGGCCTGGTCACGTGGGGAGGCGGCGGGGGTCCTGCGCCTCGTCTTCCAGATCGCGCTGGCGGTGGCGGCGTTGACCCTGATCCCCGCTCTGCTGGTCGAGGGCCGGCGCCGCGCCCGCTAGAAGAGCGGCTCGGCGATGACGATCAGCTCGCCCCAGTTGCGGTCGAAGCCCTGGCTGGTCTGGAGCGTCAGGCGCTCGTGGTCGGTGGGCTGAGACCACTCGGCGCCGGGGCAACCCTTCTTCGCATACTGAAGCGCCAGCGGCGGGTTGGGCATCGGAGGCACCCGGTCGTCGGGGCAGCTGACGTTGGGGTGGATCTCGGTCACGACGTAGGTCAGCACCTTGCCATCGGACATTTGGACCTTCACCTCTGCCCCCAGCACCACGTTCCAGAGGCGCTTGAAGAGGTGCTGTAGCGCGTGGCCGACGATGTAGCTGTTCGCGCCGCGCCCTGGCTCTGAGCTCTGGCACAGGACGTACGCCCCGTCGTCGGGCGGGAAGTCGCATTGCCCGGCCACCGCATGCTTGACCGCCACGTTCAGCTCGACGGACGGGACCTCCAGCTGGACCGCCACCCAATCGTCGGGGATCGGGGTGGCCGAGGGAGTCGGGACCGGGGTGAACCCCGACGGCCCCGGCGTGGGAGTGGCCACCGCCACGTCGCTTGACTCCGGGATCCCCGGCAGGCTGGCCCCGGGCTTGTCGACCGGCAGCCGCCCGGCCACGATGAGGGAGGCGCCGATCACGACCAGGAGCAGCGGCAGCACGATTCCCGGCGCGGAGAAGGCCTTCATCGGCCCGAGTCTAGCCGCTCGTCGGTCAGAGCAGCCCGGCAGCCGATGCCCGCAGGAAGCTGATGATCGGGTCCGGGAAGAGTCCGAGCAGGAGCACGCCGGCAACCGATATGGCGAGCGCGAAGGCGGTGAGCGGCGAGCGGTCGATCGGCGCGGGATCGGCCTCGGGCTCGCGCATGTACATGTAGACGATCACGCGCAGGTAGTAGAAGGCCGCCAGCGCGGCATTCAGGGCGATCGCCACCGCCAGCCAGGCGAGGCCCGCGTCGACCGTCGCGACGAGCACATACAGCTTGGCGAAGAAGCCGACCGTCGGCGGGATCCCGGTCAGGGAGAGGAGCAGCACGGCCATCGCCGCGGCGAGCGCGGGAGCGCGTCCGGCGAGCCCCGCGAAGGCGGACAGGCCGCCGAACCGGCGTGGATCGCGCTGCAGCATGCCAACCACGCTGAAGGCCGCGATGTTCATCACCCCGTAGCCGAGGACGTAGAAGAGGATCGCCTCGATCCCCTGGGTCCGGACGGCGGGATCGGTGGCGTGGGCGAACGCCGCCAGTCCGGCGATGATGTAGCCGGTGTGGGCGATGCTCGAGTAGGCGAGCATCCGCTTCACGTTCGTCTGCGCCAGCGCCACGATGTTGCCGCCGGTCATGGTCAGCACGGCCAGGATCGCCATTACCCCGTACCAGTCGGCGCCGCTGACGCCGAGTCCCTCGGCGAAGACGCGGACCAGCAGCGCGAAGGCGCCGAGCTTGGGGCCGACCGACAGGAAGCCGGTGATCGGGGTCGGCGCGCCCTGGTAGGCGTCCGGGGTCCAGTAGTGGAACGGCACCGCGGCCGCCTTGAAGGTCGAGCCCACGGTCAGCATGGCGATCGCGATCAGCCCCGCGGCGCCGCCATCGGTCACCAGGCCACCGATCTCCGACAGCCGCGTCGAATGGGTCAGGCCGTAGGTCCAGCTGATCCCGAACAGGAGAATCGCGCTGGCGAAGCTGCCGAGCAGGAAGTACTTCAGCCCGCCCTCGTTGCTGTAGCGGTCCGTCTTGTGGAAGCCGGCCAGCAAGTAGGCGGGCATCACCATCAGCTCCAGGCCGATGAAGAGGGTGATCAGGTCGCTCGAGGAGGCGAGCACGAACATCCCGCTCAGGCTGAAGAGCAGGATCACGTTGAATTCGCCGAGCGGGAGCTTCCGCTGCGCCAGGTAGGACGGCGCGAAGAGGGCCGCCAGGATTCCGATCACCACCGTGGCGACCTTGAAGAAGACCGACAGGTCGTCGACGCGGTAGAAACCGGCGAAGACCGTCTGGTTGAGGCCCCAAACCGTCCAGCAGGCGTAGCCCACGAAGCCAAGGCCGATCACCGTGATCGGCGTCAGCAGCCACTTGTCCTCGCGCCGCAGGAAGAGGTCGATGGTGAGCACCGCCAGCACCAGCACGGTCAGCGCCAGCTCGGGCAGGATCGCGGACAGGTCGTCGGCGTTCATGGCGCTGCGGCTACCACGGGAGGCTCCAGCTGGTGAGCCCGGGCGACGCGTTCACGACGTCCAGGATCCGCTGCACCGGCGCCGAGATCGCGTCGAGGACGGGACCGGGCAGGACACCCAGCCCCACCACCAGCAGGATGAGCGGCGTCAGCGCGAGCCATTCGTTGCGGGTCATGTCGGTCAGCGTCGGCCAGAAGCGGCGCATCCAGTCGGACGGGACGGCGAAGAAGACACGCTGGAACATCCACAGCATGTAGACGGCGCTGATGATCACCACCAGCATCGTGGTCGCGGCGACCCAGCCGGAGTACTGGAACGCGCCCAGCACGACGAGGAACTCCCCGATGAAGCCCGACAGCCCGGGCAGCCCGATGCTGGCGAAGGTGAACAGCCCGAAGATCGCGGCGTAGCGCGGCAGCCGGGCGTTGAGCCCGCCCATGTGCGCGATCTGGCGGTCGTGGGTCCGCTCGTAGATGACCCCTACCAGCAGGAAGAGGGCACCGGTCGTCACCCCGTGGCTGATCATCTGGAAGACGGCGCCCTGCAGCCCCTGGGTGTTGAAGACGAAGACGCCCAGCATCACGAAGCCCATATGGCTCACCGATGAGTAGGCGATCAGCTTCTTCAGGTCCGGCTGGACCATGCTGACCATGGCCCCGTACAGCACGGCGACGACCGCCAGGCCGATGACGATCGGGGCGAACGCAACCGCCGCGTCCGGCGCGAGCGGCAGCGAGTAGCGCAGGAAGCCGTAGCCACCCAGCTTCAGCAGCACCCCGGCCAGGATGATGCTGCCCGCCGTCGGCGCCTCGACGTGCGCATCGGGGAGCCAGGTGTGGAACGGCCACATCGGGACCTTGATGGCGAAGGCCAGGAAGAAGGCGATGAAGGCCAGGGCCTGTAGCGAGTCGGTGTAGCCGAAGCCGCGCAGCGTCTCGTAGCTGAAGGTGAACGGGTGGCCCGCCGACGCGTGCGCGATCGCCACGGCCAGAATGGCGACCAGCATCAGCAGCGACCCGACGAGGGTGTAGATCACGAACTTGACAGTCGCGTAGATCCGCCGCGGACCGCCCCAGATCCCGATCACCAGGTACATCGGGATCAGGCTGAGCTCCCAGAAGACGTAGAAGAGGAACAGGTCCAGGCTGACGAAGACGCCCAGCATGCCGATCATCAGCAGCAGCATGGTGACGTAGTACTCCTTGACCCGGGTCTGGATCGGGTCCCAGGAGTAGAAGATGCTGACCACGCTGAGGACGGTGGTGAGCAGCACGAGCACCACCGAAAGGCCGTCCACGCCGAGCGTGTAGCGCATCCCGAAGGCGGAGATCCACGAGATGTCCTCGCGGAACTGGAACTCGGCGCCATCGGGCCTGTAGCCCAGCAGGTTGAGGCTGAAGGCGAGGCTGGCGAGCGAGGCAAGCAGCGCGATCCAGCGGATGGCGCGGTGGTTGTCGCCGGGCAACAGCAGGATCAGCGCCACGCCGACCAGCGGCGTGAAGACGACCAGGCTCAGGACGGGCAGATCGGTCATGCGCGGAAGACCAGGAAGGCGACCAGCACGACCACCAGCCCAGCGGCCATGCCGAGGGCGTAGTTCTGGACGTGGCCGGTCTGCGTGCGCCGCAGGATGGCGCCATATCGCTGGGCGAGCCAGCCGGCCCCGTTCACCGCGCCGTCGATGACCTTGGCATCGAACCACCACAGCGCATTGGCGACGAGCACGCCGCCGCGGGCCCAGACCAGGTTGTAGAGGTCGTCGACGTAGTACTTGTTCACGCTGGCGGCGTACATCCCCGGGCCGAGCCCGAGGGGGATGCGAGTCACGAAGCGCGCCGGCGCCTCCGGATCAAGGACGTACCAGCGGTAGGCGAGCCAGATGCCGGCAGCTCCGACCCCAGCTCCGGCCAGCAAGAGCAGCCCTCCGATCCCGAAGAGGCTGAACCCGGCGTGGCCACCGGCGGCGAGCGATCCGGGCAGGATCCCGGCTCCAGCCTCCTCGGCGCCGTGGAAGACCTCCTCCAGCCAGCCGTGGATCAGGCCGCCCTCTGGCGGCAGGCCCAGGAGGAGGCCGATCAGGATCGTCGGGACGGCCAGGATGATGAGCGGCGCGACAATGGTCGGCGCCGACTCATGGACATGCTGCCAGGCGTCAGCCGGGCCACGCCATCGGCCATGGAACGTCATGTACACCATGCGGAAGGTGTAGAACGCCGTCATGAAGGCGACCAGCAGGCCAACGGCCCAGAAGAGGTAGTAGCCGCGCCCGAAGGCCTCGCCCAGGATCTCGTCCTTGGAGAAGAAGCCGGCAAAGATCGGGATACCGGCCAGTGCCAGCGAGCCGACCACCATGGTCACGTACGTCCACAGCATCTTCGCCCGCAGGCCGCCCATGAAGCGCATGTCCTGCTCGCCGCCCGCCCCGTGAATCACCGAGCCGGAGCCCATGAACAGGAGCCCCTTGAAGAAGCCGTGGCTGACCAGGTGGAAGATGGCCGCCACCCAGGCCCCGATCCCCAGCGCAAAGAACATGTAGGCCAGCTGGCTGACCGTCGAGTAGGCGAGCACCTTCTTGATGTCGTTCTGGGTCAGCGCGATGGCCGCCGCGAAGATGGCGGTGAAGACGCCGATGCTGGCCACCACCCACATGGCGGTGGGGCTCTCCGCGAAGATCGGGTTGGCGCGTGCGACCATGTAGACCCCGGCGTTGACCATGGTGGCGGCGTGGATCAGGGCGCTGACCGGGGTGGGACCCTCCATCGCGTCCGGCAGCCAGACGTGGAGCGGGAACTGCGCGCTCTTGCCGACGGCGCCGGCGAAGAGGAGGAGGGCGATGATCGTGATCTGCCACTCCGGCAGGCCGCCGATGCCCTCGAACACCTCGGTGAAGGAGAGGGTCCCGAGCAGGGTCC
The DNA here is from genome assembly GCA_039934115.1 of Chloroflexota bacterium. Classification (GTDB taxonomy): domain Bacteria; phylum Chloroflexota; class Limnocylindria; order QHBO01; family QHBO01; genus CF-167. The sequence continues at coordinate 9,394 of JBDTMU010000041.1, forward strand.
AGATCATCATGATCCCGAGCCCGAAGCCGAAGTCGCCGACCCGGTTGACGATGAACGCCTTCTTGGCCGCTCCCGCCGCCGAGGGCTTCTTGTACCAGAAGCCGATGAGCGCGTAGCTGCACAGGCCGA
>JBDTMU010000042.1:0-9434 GCA_039934115.1 Chloroflexota bacterium
CAGGCCGATGGAGGCTGCGCGCCGTTCCGTGACCAGGTGGAGCTGGCCAGCGCTGCCTTCGGGCAGGCGGCCGTCTCCGTCACGCCGATGCAGATGGCTCTGCTGGCGGCGACCATCGCCAACCACGGGGCCGTTCCCCAGCCGTACGTGGTGCGCGACCTGCGCAGCCATGCGGAGACGCCGGGCGCCGGGCCGACGGACAGCGTGCTCGAGACCTATGGCGGCGGGCGGGGCAACCCGGCGATCTCGTCGGACGTGGCGGACCAGGTGCGCCGCGCGATGATCGACGCGGTCACGGGTCCGATCGGGCGGCTCTACGCGGGGGCTGGGGACGTGACACGCTTCGGCATCTCGGGCGTCCAGACCGCAGGCAAGACCGGCACCGCGGAGCGCGGCCCGGGCCTCAAGCCGCACTCGTGGTTCATCGGCTTCGCTCCAGCCCAGGATGGCGCCCTGGCCTCGATCGCGGTCGCGGTCATCGTCGAGGGTGGCGGAAGCGGCTCGGGGCACGCGGCTCCGATCGGCGGCGCGTTGATGGCCGAGTGGTTGAAGCTGACTGGCGCGGGCGGCTGAACCCTGGCACCTCGAGGCGGCGGCTGCGCACGGGTCGGTGCGGAGTGACCGCCAGGTTGTCACTTCCGACCTATGACCATCGTCGTTGATCGCTGGGCGAAGCATCGGTGAGGTTGGTTGGTCGTTCTGGCCAGGTGGAACGTCGGGGTGGCACTCGAGTAGTCGAACTGCTCACCCGGCGGTCCTGTGGAGCACGGACACTCCTGACACCTCGAGGCGGCGGCTGAACCCAGGCGCCAATGCCCCGGTGGCTGGCGTGCTGCGGTATTGTTCGGCGCGGGCGGACACGCCCGCTGACTCGGATCAAGGGGAGTCTCCGCGGTGAAGAGTGTCAAGGAGTCGGCGGAGCGCGTTGTCGCCAACGTCGAGCGCGTCATCGTGGGCAAGCACGTTGAAGTGCGGATAGCGCTGGTGGCGCTGCTATGCGAGGGGCACATCCTGATCGAAGATGTGCCAGGGACCGGCAAGACGATGCTGGCAAAGGCGATCAGCCGCAGCATCGGCTGCACCTTCCGGCGCATCCAGTTCACGCCCGACCTGCTGCCGTCCGACGTCACGGGCCTCTCGATCTTCAACCAGAAGACGCAGGAGTTCGAGTTCCGACCCGGACCGATCATGGCCCAGGTGGTCCTGGCCGATGAGATCAACCGGGCCACGCCGAAGACACAGAGCGCGCTGCTGGAGTGCATGGAGGAACACCAGGCGACGATCGATGGTGTCTCCCACCCGATGCCGACCCCGTTCCTGGTGATCGCCACCCAGAACCCGATCGAATACGAGGGCACCTTCGCCTTGCCGGAGGCGCAGCTCGACCGCTTCATGCTTCGCCTGCGGCTCGGCTACCCGAAGGCGATGGAGGAGATCGTCATCCTCGACGAGCAGAAACGGAGCCACCCCATCGACCAGCTGCAGCAGGTCCTGGACATCGACGAGCTGAGGGAGATGCAGGCGGCGGTGAAGGAGATCTACGTCGACCAGGCCGTGGCGGAGTACATCGTGCGGCTGACCGGCGCAACCCGGGAGCATGCCGACGTCTACCTGGGGGCGTCGCCACGCGGCTCGATCAACCTGTACCGAGCGGGCCAGGCGCTGGCAGCGCTCGACGGGCGCGACTACGTGATCCCCGACGACATCAAGCAGCTGGCCGTGGCGGTGCTTGGGCATCGGCTGATCGTGAAGAGCCAGGCCTCGCTGCGCGAGGTCGACCCTGACGGCATCGTTCGCGAGATCCTGGGCCAGGTCCCGATCGCGGAGGCCAGCAACAGCGCGACCGCAGGCACGCGCTAGGCATCGTCATGGGCCTGTCACGGCAGCTCCGGGTCGTCTTCTTTGGCACCGCGCTGGTCGTGGCCGCGTTCAGCACGGGGATCGACTTCCTGTTCTTCCTGGTCTATCTCCTCGCGACGCTCCTGCTCGCCTCGCGCTGGTATGCGCGTCGCGGCCTGCGCGGGCTGCGCGCCGGCTACCACGTGCTCAACCCGCGAAGCCAGGTGGGTGACACGCTCGAGGCGGTCTATCGGGTCGATAACGACAGCCGCTGGGCGAAGCCGTGGGTCGAGGTTGCCAACGAGTCGACCCTCCCGGCGCCGCTGCCTGGGCGCGTGGTGGGGGTCAAGGCCGGCGGCAGCCGGCAGTGGCTGGCGAAGGTGGTCCTCCTGCGCCGCGGCAGCTACCGGCTCGGCGCGCTGCGGGTTCGGACCGGTGATCCGTTCGGCCTCTTCTCGAGCGAGATGGTGGTGGGACGGCCGACCTGGATCATGGTCTTCCCCCGCGTCCACCCGCTGCCGCACTGGCGCCTGCCCCCGTCGCCGGTGGACGGGACCACGCCCTCCAAGCGCCGCTACGAGGCTGCGACACCATTGGTCAGCACGGTGCGTCCTTACGTGTATGGCGACGCGATCAACCGCATCCATTGGCTCAGCTCCGTGCGCCACGGCGAGCTGATCGTGAAGGAGTTCGATCTCGAGCAGGCGGCCGACCTGTGGCTCCTGCTCGATCTGCAGCGCGCCGCGCATGCCGGGCCAGCCGAGTCGTCCTCCGTCGAGACGGCGGTCAGCGCGGCCGCCTCGATCGCGGTCCACACCCTGGGCGAGAACCGGGCGGTGGGGATCACGGTCAGCTCGCGACGACAGCAGCACCTCAACCCGGATCGCGGCACCCGGGTGGAGCAGAAGATCCTGAACCTGCTTGCCAATGTGCAGGCCGATGGCTCGCAGCCGCTCGCCGAGGTGGTGGTCTCGACGCTCCCGCAGCTGCGGCGCGGCATGACCCTGTGCATCGTCACCGGCTCAACCGATCGCGAGTGGGTGCGAGCCCTGGCGGCCCTGCGGCGGCGGGGGATCGGCACGATCGTGGTATTGCTCGATCGCTTCAGCTTCGCGGGACGGGATGACGATGAGAGCCGTGCGGAGCTGGCGGCGATACGGCATGCCCTGGCCGAGTACGACATCGCACACCACCTCCTGCGAGCCGGAGACGACCTCTCCAGCATCCTCGGACGCCGCGCGATCGGCGCCCGCACGCCGGCCATTCGGGAGCGCACCCGTGCCTGAGCTATTGCGTCGCTTCCTGCGGCCTCGCGAAGGCTGGACCAGCATGGCCCTCCTGCTCGTGATGCTGCTCACCCTCGTGTGGTCGCTGCAGCGGGCGGCGTGGGTCAACCACATGGACTACCTGCTCCCGGTCGCGGTCGTGGCCTCCCTGCTCGGGGCGCTGCTGGGGCTGACCCGCCTGAGCGTCGCGATCACGCTGCCCGCCGGCGCCATTGGGGGAGCGGGACTCGTGCTGTGGACCATCGGCGCCGAGTATTTTCCGCAACAAGACCAGGCCGGTCGTCTGATCCTCCTGCGCGGGGACGTGCTGGACTGGACGCGGATCGTGGTCGACGGCGGGTTCGCACCACAGCTTTCCCCGTATGCCCTGGGATTGGGCGTGCTGCTGTGGGTCACCGCCTTCGTCGCCGCATACGCGCTGTACCGCCACCATCGGGTCCTCGACACCATCCTTCTGGTTGGCGCGGCACTCATTGCAAACATGTCCGCCACCCTCGCAGACCTCTTCCTGTACCTCGTGCTCTTCTCGCTCGCCGCGCTCCTGCTCTGGCTGCGCATCGCACTCGTCAACCGCGAAGAGAGCTGGCGCATCCGCCGTCTGAAGGAGAACCTCGACGTGCCAGGGCAGATCATGCGCAGCGGCGTGGCCTTCATTGCCGGCAGCATCGCCCTGGCCTGGGTGCTGACCACGGTCGCCGTGGCCGCGCCGCTGACCAGCGTCTGGGGCAACCTCGACGGGCTGTGGTCAGATGTCCGCAACCAGTTCGAGGGAGCCTTCGGCGGCCTCGCCGGCACCGAGTCCCGCATCCAGGGGCCCTCCTTCGGCTCGTCGTTCCGCGTTCGCGGCAGCTGGACCAGCTCCGACGGGGAGGTCATGACGGTGGGCTCGCGGCGCGGGTACTACATGCGCACCGTCACCTACGACGTCTACACCGGCCACGGCTGGCAAAGCAGCGAGGGCTCGAACCGACGGGTCGCGGCCGGTGACCGCATCTTCCCCGGCTACACCCCCGAGCGCCCGCTCGAGCCCACCGCCTTCGAGATCGAGACGGTCACAGTCGAGGTGCAGCGCAACGTCGGGCGCAACGTCTTCACGCCCGGCTACCCGACCACCGCCTTCGCCCCGCTGGTGGTCCACGAGCCACGTGGCCTGCCGCTGCTCGGCGCACTGCAATCCGGCGTGGTCCTCCAAGAGGGGAGGGGCTACCAGATCACCGCGGCGATCTCGACCGCCACCGAGGCGATGCTGGTGGGCGCTGGAACCGACTATCCGCCAGAGATCGTGACGACCTATTCCGGCACCGCCGGCGTTACGCAGCGGACTGCCGACGAGGCGCGCCGCGTGGTCAACGCCGCCGGCGCCACGGACCCGTACCACGAAGCCAGAGCCCTCGCTGACTACCTGCGCACCGATCCACGCTTCAGCTACCAAACGGTCGGGGCCCTGCCGTCCGACCCCGACCGCGACTTCGTCGACTTCTTCCTGTTCGACCCGGCAGGGCAGGTCGGCTACTGCGAGTACTTCGCCACCACCATGGCGGTCATGGCGCGGACGCTGGGACTGCCCGCGCGCGTGGCCGTCGGCTACGCACCCGGAGAGCAGCTGGAGGCGGGGATCTACCAGGTCCGGGAACGCAATGCGCACGCCTGGGCGGAGATCTTCTTCCCGGGCTACGGCTGGCAGATCTTCGAGGCCACCAAGTCGATCTCTCCGGTCGTCCGGGCCCCTGGGGCTGGGATCGTGCCCCCGGTCCCCCCAGCCAACGGCCAGATCGACCCTGGGCGTCGCGTCCCCGAGGACCAGAACACGGGCACCATCTCCGGCCTGCCCTCCTTCGAGCCGGTCGAGGGCGGGTTCGCTCCCGGGAGCCAGCGCCCGACCGACGAGGCCCGCATCAACAACGCCTGGTTGTTCGCCGTGCTGCTGATGCTGCTCCTGGCGGCCGGCGCGTGGCGGCTGCTGCGCGGCCGGCATCGGTTCCGGTTCCTGGCGCCCGGCGATCGCCAGTGGCAACGTCTCGCCTTCGCGGCAGATCGTGCCGGGGTCGCGCAGCGACCATCGGAGACCGTCTACGAGTACGCCAGCTGGCTCGAGGGGCAGATCCCGCGGCGCCGCGTCGAGATCCACGACATCGCCGACGGCAAGGTCTGGCAGAGCTACTCAGGCCGGTCCATGACGTCGGAGGTGATCGCACGCCTCGAGCGTGCCTGGAGCCGGCTGCAGCTGCCGCTTCTCTGGCTCGCGCTGCGCAGGTGGCTCGGTTCGTTCCTGCGGGGCGGGAGCTAGGCTCAGGCGACCGGGGCGGGCTGCCTCGCCTCGAAGGCTTCTCGCATCACGCGCAGCGCCGCTGGCACATCGGCCTGGCGGCCGTGCTCGGCAAGCGTCTCGCCCATGATGCGGACCGCGTCGGTCATCTCGTCGATGCCCACGCCGCCCATGTGCCCGAATCGCAGGATGCGCCCTGCCCATTGCCCCTGGCCGCCCGCCACGATCAGCCCCTTCGCCCGCATCGCGGCATTGAACGGCGCCCATTCGAGGCCATCGGGCAGCCACGCGGCAGTGACGGTGTTGGACCGATCGCCCGGGGCCGCCACCAGCTGCAGGCCGAGTGCTTCGAGGCCAGCCTGCACGCCCGCGGCGATGGCCGCATGCCTGGCCCAGGTCTGCTCCCGACCCTCGTCCAGCAGGCGGCGAACCCCGACCCGCAGGCCGAACAGGACGCTGACCGCCGGAGTCCATGGCGTCTGACCCTTCTCGGCCCATTTGCGCGCCTCGGCCAGGTCCCAGTAGGCGCGCGGCATGCTGGCGGACTCGGTGGCGTTCCAGGCCCGCTCGCCAAGCGCGGCGATGGCGATCCCCGGCGACCCCATCCATGCCTTCTGACTGGCGCTCACCACCAGGTCGATCCCCCAGGCGTCCATCTCGAATTCCATCGCGCCCAGCCCGCTGATGCCGTCGACCAGCACCAGCGGGTCGCCCGGCGCCTTGCGGACGACCTCGGCCAGCTCGCGGAGCGGGTTGGTGACCCCCGTCGAGGTCTCGTTGTGGGTGAGCAGCACGGCCCGGTAGGCCGGATTCGCCGCGAGGTGCCGCGCGAGGGCCAGCGGGTCGGCTGCCTCGCCCCAGGGAACCTCGAACTTCTCGACCCCTGCCCCAAAGGCAGAGGCGATCTTGGCAAACCGGTCGCCGAATGAGCCGATGGTCACCGCCAGCACCCGGTCACCCGGCGAGAGCGTGTTGACCACGGCCGCCTCCAGCGCCCCGGAGCCTGAGCCGGTCAGCAGCAGGACCTCCCCGCGCGTGCCGATCAGCTCGGCCAGGCCAACGCTGATCTCGCGCAGCAGCTCGCCGAACTCGGTGCCGCGGTGATCGATCATCGGCGCCGATTGGGCTTCCAGCGCCTCCGGCGGGAGCGGCGTTGGCCCGGGGACGCGCAGGTTCTGTTCCATGGCCGGCATCATAATCGGCCGATGGAACGGACCGATGCCTCGTAAGCCTCCGGCCGCCGTGACCGAGCCGCTCTTCGTCGAGGGCGCCGAGAGCGATGCGCCGCTCGCCGCCCGCATGCGGCCGCGGACACTCGACGAGTTCGTCGGTCAGGAGTCGCTGGTCGGGCCCGACGGCGCCCTGTCCAAGGTGGTGCAGCCCGGCTATGCGCCGAGCATGGTGTTATGGGGTCCGCCCGGCTCCGGCAAGACGACCCTGGCCCGGCTGCTGGCCGACCGCTCCGGCGGCACCTGGCGGCAGATCTCGGCGGTCACCAGCGGCGTCGCCGACATCCGCCAGCTGGTCGCCGATGCCAAGGCATTGCGACAGGCCGGCGGGCGCACGGTGGTCTTCATCGACGAGCTGCATCGGTTCAACAAGAGCCAGCAGGATGCTCTCCTGCCGCACGTCGAGGACGGCACCATCGTGCTGATCGGGGCGACCACCGAGAACCCCTACTACGAGATCAACTCGCCCCTCCTGTCACGGCTGCGCGTCTACCGCCTCGAGCCGCTCGGCCCCGATGAGGTGCGCGAGATCGTGGTCCGCGCCATCGCCGACCAGCGAGGGCTGGCTGGGCGGGTGGCCCTTGCGGAGGATGCGATGACCGCCCTCCTCGAGCTGTCGAGCGGCGACGCTCGCCAGGCGCTGAACATCGTGGAAGCTGCCGCCGCGGTGGCGGCCGATGGCCAGTCGCTCAGCCGGGAGGCGATATCGGAGTCGGCGCAGCAGCGTCTGCTCGCCTACGACCGGGTCGGCGACCAGCATTACGAGGCGGCATCGGCGTTCATCAAGTCCATGCGCGGCAACGATCCCGACGCGGCGCTCTACTGGTGCGCGAGCATGATCGCGGCGGGGGAGGACCCGACCTTCATCGCGCGGCGGATCGTGATCGCCGCCAGCGAGGACGTCGGCAACGCGGATCCGCGAGCCCTCCAGATCGCAGTGGCGGCGATGCAGGCGACCGAGATGATCGGCCTGCCGGAGGCGCAGTACGCCCTGGCCCAGGCAGCGGCTTACGTGGCATCGGCGCCGAAGTCGAACCGCGCCGGGGCAGCCTACTTCGCGGCGCTGGCCGAGGTCGAGGAGAAGGGCCGGCTGCCGGTTCCGCTGCACCTGCGCCCATCGGCCCATCGGCGGCTGGCCAAGGAGCACGGCTACGGCAAGGGCTACCTCTACCCGCACGACTTCGAATCGGCCGACGTCGAGCAGCAGTACCTGCCCGATGACCTCGCCGGTCGTGTCTTCTACGAGCCGAGCGAGGAGGGGATGGAGAAGCAGATCGGGGATCGGCTGCAGCGGCTGCGGCGGCAGAGGCTCGAGGCCGGGCGAGGGCGCAAAGGCAACGTTGGCCGATAGCGTCCATCGGCTGAGTCTCGCGGAGGCGCGGCGCATCGCGATTCGCGCTCAGCTGCTGGACGCTCCGCGACCGACCAACCTGCTGGAGGTCGTGCGCCGGCTGACGCTGCTTCAGGTCGACCCGACGGCGGTGATTGCGCCGAACGCCGACCTGGTCGCCTGGAGCCGCCTGGGATCGTCGTACGAGCCGGCCCACCTGACGCGGGCGCTGGAGCAGGACCGCACCCTCTTCGAGCACGACGCCATGGTGCGGCCGATGAGCGACCTGAGCCTCTACCTCGCCGAGATGGAGACCTTTCCGCACTACGACAAGCAGCGGGATTGGATGCGGGCCAACGATCGGTTTCGGCGGGACATCATCAAGCTGTTGCGCAGGTCGGGGCCGCTGCTGTCCCGCGACGTCCCGGATACGAGCCAGATGTCGTGGCCGTCAACGGGCTGGACGAACGACCGCAACGTGACCCAGATGCTGCAGTTCCTGGCCGCGCGCGGCGAGGTTGCCATCGCGGGTCGCCTTGGCCGCCAGCGTCTGTGGGATGTTCCAGAGCGGGTCTACCCGGCCGGCACGCCCGTCATGCCCCTCGCAGAGGCGAGCCGGGAGCGGGACCGCCGCCGGCTGCAGGCGCTGGGCATCGCCCGTGCCAAGGGGACCGCCATCCCCCTCGATTCGGTGGTCGTCGCCGACGCGGGCGAGCCCGCGGTCGTCGAGGGGGTCCCCGGGACATGGCGCGTGGACCCCGAGGCGCTCGGCAAGCCCTTCAAGGGTCGCACCGCGTTGCTGTCGCCGTTCGACCGCCTGACCTATGACCGCGCCCGAGCGGTCGCGCTGTTCGACTTTGAGTACCTGCTGGAGATGTACAAGCCGAAGGAGAAGCGCCGCTGGGGATACTTCGCGCTGCCCATCCTCCACCAGGATCGGCTCGTGGGCAAGGTGGATGCCACGGCCGACCGCAAGGGCTCGAGGCTGCAGGTGTTCGCCATACACCAGGACGTGCCCTTCACGGCAGCAATCAACAGGGCCGTAGACAAGGAGATCAAGGCGCTGGCCGCGTGGCTCGGCCTCGAATCGGTCGAGCGTGCGGGCGGTCGCTAGTTCGGCCCGATCCCCAGCACGCTGAAGGCGACGACCGCGGCTCCCAGCAGGATGGCCATCAGCACCACCAGGACGGCGATGTTGCGGAGGTCGCGGCGGACGTAGTGGTATTCGTCCGCGGCTCGTTCCGAGAGTCGCGACGGGCCGGCGACGGTGAAGCGCGGATCGGCGCGGCCGGTGCGAACCGGTGGCGCTGTCGGTGCCGCCGCTGACTCGCTGCGGCGCTCGGCGGCGGCCTCAACCGCCTCCGACACACCGTCGGTGGTCGGTCGCGGAGGTGCCGGGGGACGCTGCAGCGTCCGGCGCTGGGCCTTTCGCTGACGGTCGCGGCGATTGGCTGCCTTGCCGCCTCGTCGAGCCATCGATCCTC
>JBDTMU010000043.1:0-9422 GCA_039934115.1 Chloroflexota bacterium
TCCGGACGTTGACCTTGTTGAACATGGCGATCGCCTTGCGCGCATCGAGGAGGCTCACCTCCTGCGGCGTGGTCACGACCACGGCGCCGGAGAGCGGGATGAGCTGGCTGAGGCTCAGTGCGGCGTCGCCGGTACCTGGCGGCAGGTCCACGATCAGGTAGTCAAGCTCGCCCCACTCGACGTCTCGCAGGAACTGCTGGATGGCGGAGTGGATGAGCGGGCCGCGCCAGATGACCGGCGCCCCGCCGGTCAGGAAATACTCGATGCTCATCATCTGGACCCCGTGAGCCACCACCGGGTTGACCCGGGACCCGACGCCAGTGACGTGGGATCCGCTGGTGCCCATCATCATCGGCACGTTCGGGCCCGTGATATCGGCGTCGAGGAGGCCGACCCGGGCGCCATCGCGCGCCAGGCTGACGGCGAGGTTGACTGCCACGGTGGTCTTGCCCACGCCGCCCTTGCCCGATGCCACGGCGATCGTGTTCTTGACGCCTGGGATCAGGTCAGCCGCCGGCCCGCCGAACGAGCGCTTCACATTGCTGGCCCAGTCGACCCGGACGGTGGTCGCACCCAGCGCGGCCAGGCCATCCACGATGTCCGACTCGATCTTGGCCTTCAGGGGGCAGGCGGGCGTGGTGAGCTCGACGGTGAGGTCGACGGTCGAGCCGGTGATCTCGATCGCCTTGACCATGCCCAGGCTGACCAGGTCCTTCCCGATCTCCGGGTCCTTGACCTGCGACAGGGCAGCCATGATGTTCTCGTCGGTGAGCTGGTCGACCATGGTCAGGGGGATTTCCTTTCCGATATTCGGTGAGGCGTCGGTGCCCCGAGGGTAGCAGAGCAGGAGGCCTATGGATGCTACCTATGTTGAGGATCGGCCGCTGCGCCTAGGCGAGGCCGTCCCACAGCCCCGACTCGATCGGCGGCCCGCCGCCGCCCGCCGGCACCGGGAGGTTTGATGCAGTCAGCCGGTAGTGCTCCGTGGCCAGGAAGGCGTCCCGCACCTCGGGCCGCCAGTCGTGGAACGGACCGGCCGATCCCGTCTGCGAGACGTGTCGGCGGATGGCGCCGAGCTTGACCTCGGCCAGCTCTCCGAGCTCGAGCGTGAGCGTGTCAGTGCCGTCGGGCGAGCCGTATGCCTCCGGGGCTCGGTCCCCGAGGGGACGCAGGGCGGCCGCTGGCACGACCAGCTGGTAAAGCTTGGCCGCGCGCCAGGCAACCTGGTCCTCCTCGAGGTCGTCCTCGTAGGCGAGCGGCTCGGCCGCACGCTCAAAGGCAGCCTGCGTGGCACGCCCCACCACCACGTGATCAGGATCGCCGCTGACCCCATCGGCTCCGAAGGTCAGGATCACCTCCGGCCGATGCATGCGGATCGGCTGCACGATCCGTCCCACCAGCTCGTCGAACCCTACCTTCGAGAGCCCCTCCTCGGCATAGTCGAGCATGCGCAGCACCCGCACCCCGAGCAGCCCGACCGATCGGCGCAGCTCGTCCTCGCGAACCGTGTCCAGGTTCCGCCAGATGACCGGCTTCTGGTAGGAGCGGTTGCGACCGCCCGGCGCCGGGGCTCGGTCGAGGAGCCGCCGGTCGAATGCGCCGCGGGTCGCGCAGACCACCACGGTGTACGCACCTGACGCCGCCGCGTGGGCGATCGCACCGCCGAAGCCGAACGCCTCGTCGCCCGGATGGGCGACCACGACCATCAGGCTGCGGGCAGGGTTCCGCTCCCGGACAGGCCGCCAGATCGAGGACACGGCCGCGAGTCTATCAGCCTAGACCTCGACCTCGAGGGCGATCGGCGCGTGATCATCGGTGGCCAAATGAGCGCCCGTCGAGCCATCAAGGAGTGGCTCCTCGTCATTCAGGAAGCTGGCTGCATGGGCCGTCTGGATCGCCTGGCGGATCTCCTCGAGCGTCATCATCTCGGCGCGCAGCAGCAGCGCCAGCTCGTCCCGCAGATGGGAGCGCAGCATCTCCGGACCATCGGTCGAGAGGGTGAACAGCACGGCGTTGTCGATCAGCGATCGCAGGATGAAGCGCATCTCGGCAACGTTGCGCACGACCCGCGTGGTGAGGTTCGAAGACGGGCACACCTCCAGCACGATGCCGCGTTCACGCAGCATCCCCATCACGATCGGGTCGTAGGCGCTCTTGACGCCGTGACCGATGCGCGCCGGCTCGAGCGCCTCGATCGCCTCGCGCACCTCCTCGGGACCCCCGGTCTCGCCGGCGTGCACCGTCACGCCCAGCCCGGCACGCCGGCACTCGTCGAACAGGTCGCGGTAGTCGCTGAATCGGAAGGCAGGATCGACAGGCCCGGCGATGTCGACCGCCACCACCCCGCGGCTGTGCCAGCTGATCGCTTTGGCGGCGATGATCTCGTTGAGATCGTGGCTGAAGGCACGATCGAGGCACAGGATGAGGCCGGCGCGGACCTGGGGGTATTCGAGGACCGCGCGATCCATGCCCCGCACCGCTGCCGCGATGATGTGGTCGAGGTCCTGCTCGCCGCCTCGGTTGCGCTTCATCGGGTTGAAGCGCAGCTCGATGCGGGTGATGTTGCTCTTCCGGTAGGCGCCGCCGATCACCTCGTACACGCTGCGCTCGACCGCGATCGGGCTCGACTGGATCAGCTCCGTCCAGTGAAAGAGGTCGAGGTAGGCGTCGAACGAACGACGGCGTCGACCAACGGTGATCAGCTCCCGGAAGGCCCAGTAATCCTTGGTCGGCAGCCGGATCCCCTGGGCGTGGGCAATCCCCCACATGATCGCCGGCGTGACCGCCGCACCGAGGTGGACGTGGAGCTCGGCGAGCGGGATACGGGGGTCGAGCCGTGGTCGGGGCATCTTCCTCGCGGGGCGACGATTTGGCGGAGTGTAGCGCAGCCCCGCGAACCGGTGGAGGCCGGGGCCGATGCTAGAATCGCCGAGCCATGGAGCTCATCGGGGACCTCATCAATTTCATCGCCACGGGCCTTGGTGACTTCGCCGCGACCCTGGCGCCATATGCCTTCATCGGCATGGTCGGGCTCTACCTGCTGTGGGTCGTGATCGGCTACCTGCGAGTCTCGCAGGTGGGCATCCAGGCCGAATCGACGACGCTCCCTGCCCTCCCCCTGCCCCGCGCCCCCGATGGCGCGATCGACGTGCCACGCGGAGTCCCCTACTGCCCGAACGACGGCCTGCGCTACCCTGCCGGCGCCCGCTTCTGCACCCGATGCGAGGCCGACCTGCTGGCCTCATGCGCGAACTGCGGTGCAACGATTCGGGCTGCCGATGAGTCCTGCTACCGATGCGGCACCCACGCCACCCTGGCGGCCGCTTCGGACTGAGCGCCGCCGGGCCTGGCGGCGGAGGTGCCGGGGGTCAGTCGGAGACAAGCGACCTGGCGTAGGCGCGGATCTCCGGCACATTGGGAATCATCACCCAGCCGCGGATGCTGTTCGGCTCGATCCCGACGAAGAGCGAGAACCGCGGCGGCTGGAGGACGACGGCGGTCACCTCGGCCGTGGTCGAGCGACGACCGATCTCGAGCAGGGTCGGCAGCTCGTTCGCGCTGATATCGGTCTCGAGGGAGTCGAGCAGCCGAGCCGTTTCGAGGAGGGCACCCAGCCCCGGGTCGAGCCACGCGCGGGCCAGCGCGAGGATCACCTGCTGCTGGCGAGCAGCGCGACCATAGTCCGAATCGGCGCGCGTCCGGCTGAAGCTGAGCGCCTGGGCCCCATCCAGGTGAGTAGGCCCGGGCTCGAGGAAGAGATGCACCTGGGAGTCCGCGATGCGGGTCTTGACCTCCACATCGATCCCCCCGACCGCATCGACCATCCACGTGAAGTCGTCCATGTCGACCCGGATGTATCGGTCGATCGGTACCCCGAGGAGGGTCGCCATGGCACCCCGAAGCGTCTCGATCCCAAACCGCTGCTCGATGGCATTCACCTTGCCGCGGTAGATCGAGCCGTCCGGCATCGGGATGTCGACCGTATCCCGCGGCAGCGACAGCATCACGATGCGCGACTTGTCGGCGCTGACGCTGACGACCATCAGCGCGTCCGTGTTCACGTCCTCCCCCCTCGCACGACGGCTGCTGTTGGAGTCCGCCCCAATCACCAGGACCGTGAAGCGCCGCGCGAGCATCGCCTGGTCGATGGGGATCGGCGTGGGGCTCGGGACCGCGGTGGGGCTCGGGCTGGGGGTCACCTCGGGGCTCGGGACGAGGCTCGGCGAGGGGCTTGGTGATGCCGACGCACACCCGGCGAGGAGGAGCGCCGCAGCGATGATGCGCAGTCTCATGACAGGCCCGACACCTGCGCCAGCACCCGCTCGGGGTCATGCGTCGGCTCTTCGCACGCGTAGCCACGACACACGTAGGCGGTCGCCAGGCCGTCGCGCGCCGTCTTCCCCTCGAAGACGGACCAGGCGGCGATCCCCTCCTTTGACTCGAGCGGCGCGATGACCAGGTCCGGCTGATATGGCTGGGCGGCCGCGCGCCTCAGTGCGACGGCACCCGGATCGTCGGCGTCGCCGACGATGACGACGTCGATCGGCTCGCCCAGGGCACGATCCGCCGCGGCGAGCATCCTCCCGAACCGGCTGGGCTGCAGCTCCAGCGCCGGACCAGCGGCCCTCAGGATGCTGCGCGCGCGTCGATCGTGATCCGGCGCGCCGGTGAGCAGGGCAAGTCGCAGAAGAACATCGGCCGCGACGGAATTGGCCGCCGGCGTCGCCCCGTCGATCAGCGACCGAGGCCGGGCAACGACCCGGTCGTGCTCCTGGCTCGTGTCGAAGAAGGTGCCACTGGCCTCGTCCCAGAAGTCGGCGACAGCACGATCCATCAGCGCGACGGCCAGCTCGAGGTCGGCGGCATCACCCAGCGCCGCATGGGAGGCCAGGAGCCCATCGGCAACGTGTGCGTAGTCCTCGCTGAAGGCGGGCGTATGCGCCGTCCCTCCGCGGGCCGTTCGCCAGAGCCGTCCCTCGTCGCGCAGCAGGTGGGCGCGGATGAAGCGCATGCCCGCGCGGGCCGCCTCGGCGAACCGATCCTCGCCGAGCACCAGGAAGCCATGGGCCAGCGCTCGCAGCGCCATCCCGTTCCAGGCGGCCAGCTGCTTGTCGTCGCGGCCCGGGTGGACCCGTTGCCCACGTTCGGCGAGGAGCGCGTCCCGGGCGCGGTCAAGCACGTCCTGAGCGGGTGCCTCCGGCCCAACGACATGCAGGATCGAACGGCCCTCCCAGTTGCCTCCCGGCATGACGCCCCAATACGCGGCCAGGTCCTGCGCAGCCGCGGCATCCAGCCCCGCCCCTCGCAGCGCCTCGATGAAGGGATCGAAGTCCCAGATGTAGAAGCGGCCCTCCTCGCCCTCGCTGTCAGCATCGAGCGCCGACGCGAAGCCACCATCGTCAGTCGCGAGCTCACGAAGCATGAAGTCCAGCGTTCGGCGCGCAACGTCCGCATAGCGCTGATGGCCCGTTGCGCGGAACCCCTCCAGGTACGCATGCGCCAGCTGAGCGTTGTCGTAGAGCATTTTTTCGAAATGAGGCACCAGCCAGGGGGCATCGGTGCTGTAGCGAGCGAACCCGCCTCCGACCTGGTCGTGAATGCCACCCTCTGCCATGCGGTCGAGCGTGACCGTCACCATCTCCAGGACCCCTGCGTCCCCGCTGCGTCGCCAGCTCCGCAACAGGAACTCGAGCGTCATCGGCGCGGGAAACTTCGGCGCGCCGCCGAAGCCACCATGCTGCGGGTCGAACGCCTCCCCCAGGCGGCCTGCGGCGGCATCGAGCTGCCGGCGCTCGACATCGGTCCTGCCCGGCTGCACCTCGAGTTGCTCGCGCAGCTGAGCCGCCAGCTGCCTCCCCTGCTCGACGACCTCGTCGCGGCGGTCGCGGTACGCGTCGGAGATGGCGCCCAGCACGCGCGGGAAGCCCGGCATCCCGTGTCGGTCCTCGGGCGGGAAGTAGGTACCGCCGAAGAAGGGCTCCAGCGCCGGCGTCAGGAAGACGCTCATCGGCCAGCCGCCGCTGCCCGTCAGCGTCTGGACTGCCGCCATGTAGACGTCGTCGAGGTCGGGCCGCTCCTCGCGGTCGACCTTGATCGCCACGAAGTCCCGGTTCAGCTGCGCGGCGACCGCCGGGTCCTCGAACGACTCGTGCGCCATGACATGGCACCAATGACAGGCCGAATAGCCGATGGAGAGGAAGATCGGCTTGTCCTCGGCCCGGGCCCGTTCAAGAGCCTCAGCACCCCATGGATACCAGTCGACCGGGTTGGTGGCGTGCTGGAGAAGGTACGGGCTCGTCTCCGTGGCAAGGCGGTTGGTCACACGACCAAGTGTGTCACCTCGACGAGCCCGCCGCCTGCACCGCTACTGCTGCGGCTCGAGACCCGTCCAGCTGAGGGCGGTCGGCTCGCTGCTGCCCATGCAGGGTGGGACCGGGTCGAGGCCACCGGTCGCGACGGGGACCGCCATGAACGACTCCCAGCCGGACATCTTCAGGGCCAGGGTCACCGGCGCTGCCGGAGCAGATGCGCACCAGTTGCTCCACGAGATGCCGATCGTGAACGAGGCTCCGGGCGGCAGCGGGACCGGACCCCCCGAACCGGCCGCCCCGGTCGTGACCAGCACGCTGCCGTTGCCATCAGCAATCTGGGCCGCCAGGCCCTTGCCGAGCGTGCAGGCCTCGCGTCCGGCCGCCAGGGCGACGGTGACCACGGTGCCGCGTGAGCCGGCGGCGCCGCCCCACCGCTCCGCCGCAAGGCTCACGTCCTGCGCCCCGCAGGCGCCGCTGCCCGACGCGGGCGTGGAGGCCTCAGCCGACGGCGACGTCGACGCTTCGGCCGAGGGCGACGTGGACTCGGTTGCGCCAACACCGGGATCAGAGCCGGAGAAGACGCCCGCGGCGATGGCCACTGCCAGCGCACCGGCCACGCCCGCGCCCACGAGCATCACGGCCCGTGGCAGCCGCGACCGTCCTCGGCTGGAACCCGGGGCCTCGTCCAGGGTCATCGGCAGAGGCCTCGGCGTATATCCCGCTTCGCGCGGGCTGGGCTGCGAACGCAGCGCCCGCTCCAGTTCCTGGTCGTTCATCGTGATGCCTCCTCGCCGAGCTCGACGCGAAGGTTGTCGAGCGCACGGCTCACATGGCTGCGCGCCGAGGGAGCGGCGATCCCCAGGATCGCCCCGATCTCCTCGTACGGCAGATCCGCCCGATACCGAAGGTAGATCGTCACACGCTGCCGCTCCGGCAGGCCCTCGACCGCCTCCCAGATCGCCATCCGATCGGCGTGGTCGACGCCGGAGCGACGGGCGGGCTGCCGGCCGAGCCGCTCGGTGAGGAGACGGACGCGGCGATGCCAGCGATGGCGGTCCATGGCGAGGCGGTACAGCGAGCGGAACGCCCATGCGTCCGGGCGCTCGATGCCGGCCCCATCGCGAAGGGCTGCCCACAGGCGCAGGAGCGTCTCCTGCACGGCATCGTCCGCCTCTTCCCGCGAGAGGCCGAGATGGCGGGCAAGGCCCCACAGCTCGCCGCCACGCTCCTCCTGCAGCTGTACGACGATGTCACGCAAGAGATCGGTCTCCGATGCTGCCGAGAGCACGTTCGTCCGCGCGTTCAGGGTGGTGGTGATCATGCCCATCCGACGCGCGGGCGGGCCGCAACGTTGAAGCCGGCCCCGCCTTCTGCGTCAGGCGGGCCGCTCGCTGGCGAACTGCTCGGCGTAGAGACGCGCGTACAGGCCCTCGTGACGCACCAGCTGGTCGTGCGTCCCGCGCTCCACGATGCGCCCGCGATCGAAGACGAGGATCAGGTCGGCGCGCAGGATGGTCGACAGGCGGTGAGCGATGGCAATGGTGGTGCGCCCCTCCATCAGGCCCGCCAGCGCACCCTGGATGAGCCGTTCGCTGACTGTGTCGAGCGCGCTGGTCGCCTCGTCGAGGAGCAGGACGCGCGGGTCCTTGAGAAGGACGCGGGCGATCGCCACGCGCTGCTTCTCACCGCCCGAGAGCTTGTATCCCCGCTCCCCGACGATCGTGTCATAGCCGTCGGGGAGTTCCATGACGCGGTCATGCATCGCCGCCGCCCGTGATGCCGCCTCGATCTCTCCCATCGTCGCGTCCGGCTTGGCGTACCGCAGGTTCTCGAGGACCGATGCGTGGAACAGGTAGGTCTCCTGGGTCACCACGCCGATCTCGCGCCCCAGCGACTCGAGGCTGATCCTGCGCACGTCGATGCTGTCGATCTCGACGGCACCCTCGTCGACGTCATACAGGCGCGGGATCAGGTAGGTGGTGGTCGTCTTGCCAGCCCCGGAGGGTCCAACCAGGGCTACCAGCTGGCCGGGCATCGCCTCGAAATCGATCTCATTCAACCCGAAGGGCCGGACCGGGATCAGGACCGCGCGGCCCTCCGCCTCGGCCAGCTCGACCTCGGCCGGGGCCGCCACCGGGGCGGCCGGTGACGGATAGCGGAAGGTGACATTCCGGAACCGCACGTCGCCGCGGAGCGTGGCGGGGTCGAGGGAGACGGCATCGGGGGCGTCGCGGATCTCCGGCTCCATCTCGAGGTACTCGAAGATCCGGTCGAAGAGAGCGAGGGCGCCCTGGATGTCGACCTGCACGCTGAGCAACTGGCCGAGCGGGAAGAAGAGGCGACTCTGGAGGGTGGTGAAGGCGACGATGGTGCCGATGCTGACGTTGGTGTCGCCGCCGATGATGAGCGAGCCGGCCAGCAGGTACACGAACGCCGGCGCGATCGAAAAGAAGGTGCCGATCATGGCGAAGAACCAGCGCCCGATCATCTGCTGCCGGATCTGCAGGTCGCCGAGGCGTCGCGATTCTCGCCCGAACTTCTCGATGCTGGCCTGCTGCTGACCGAACGTCTTGGAGAGCAGGATCCCCGAGACCGAGAGCGACTCCTGGGTGATGGCGCTGACCTCCGCCAGCGACTGCTGCGTGAGACCGCTGACCACACGCCGGACCTTGCCGACGCGATAGGTGATGTAGGCGAAGACCGGCAGCATGCCGAGGCTCAGGATGGTCAGCCGCCAGTCCAGGATCAGCATCGCGATGACGGTGGTGGCCACGGTCGCGAAATTCGCGAGCAGCGAGGCGGCCGTATCGGTCACCACCGACTGAACGCCGTTGACGTCATTGCCGATGCGGCTCTGGATCTCGCCGGTTCGCGTCTCGGTGAAGAAGCGGAGCGGCATCCACTGCAGGTGGCTGTAAAGGGCCAGTCGCAGGTCGTCCATGACCCGCTGACCGACCACGTTCGAGAGGTACGACTGCCAGACGCCGAGCAGGCTGGTGCCGATGGGCAGCACGATCATCAGCCCGGCCTGCAGGTAGAGGAGGCCCAGGTCCCTTGGCCCGGTCAGGTTGTCGATGATCAGCTTGAGCAGGATCGGGTTGACGACGCCGA
>JBDTMU010000044.1:0-9345 GCA_039934115.1 Chloroflexota bacterium
AGCGGGCCGGATTCTCCCACGCGCTCGCGACGAGCGTCAAACCTAGCGGCGGCTCAATCCCCGAACCAGCAGGAGCACCAGGGCCGAGCCAAGGATCGCGATCAGGAGTGCACCCAGGAAGCCGCCGGCCCGGTCCTGGTGCAGGACATTGGTCCACCCCCAACCCCCGACCAGACCGCCCGCGATGCCGAGCAAGGTGGTGCTGAGACAGCCCATCCGCCCGCGGTCGGGGACGAACCAGCCGGCCACCGCCCCGGCGATGAATCCGATGATGATCCATCCGATCGGGTCGAGTCCTGCGGGCATGTCGCGAATCCTACGATGCCGCGGACGAGATCGGGCGGGTGAAGTCAGCGACCACGGCACCGTTGTTGACCGTGGTGGGGAAGGCCAGCAGGGGTGGATCGGCCGGGTCGATCGGGACTCCGTCGAAGGTCCAGGTGTCTCCCGCGCAGTCGACCACGCGGTCAGCTGCCAGGGTCAGCGCGCAGTCGTTGGTCGGGCTCCAGGCGTCCACCACCGCGAAGGCGTCGGTCCCGACCGCCGAGACCACCACCGTCAGGCCCACGGCCTCATCGCGGTGCACCTCGCCAGGGAGGTCGTGCGACTCGTTCAGGACGATCTCGACCAGCGCCGGGCCATTGCGGATCGTGGCCGCAGAGGCGACAGTGTAGTTCGCGTCGCTCAGCGGCGGCGCGAAGCTGAAGATGACGGGACGCACCAGCAGCAGCAGGCCGCCCACCGCGGCCGCCGCCAGCAGGCCAGCCACCACGGAACGACGCACGGGCAGCGGATCGCGGCGATCCATCTTTCAGGTGAGCCGGGTCAGGATCGACTCGCGGTCGAAGGCCCATGACCCGATCAGCAGGGTCACCCCCACCAGGCCCGCGACCATCAGGTCGCCGATCAGCACCTGCTGCATCGAAAATGTGGCCTGCCCGCCGAAGAACTGGGCCACGGCAATGCCGATGATCGGGATCACCACGAAGCCGCCGATCTGCTGGGCGGTCCGCGGGTCGTTGACACGGCTGCTGATGACGATCCCCAGCAGGACGCTGAGCAGGCAGATGAGCGGCACCAGCGTGAGCATGGCGGTGATCCACACGTCGCTGAACACGAACCGCGTCAGCCGCGGGTCGGCGATCAGGCCGTTGACCAACCCATAGCCGATGAAGACCAGCCAGGTGGCGACGATCGCCGGCAGCGCGGCGGCGATCGTCTTCCCGGCCAGCAGCTCCGGCACTTCGAGCGGCGTCGCCAGCTGCGGCTCGAGCGAGCGGGCCACCTTCTCGCCGATCACCGACTGGGTCGCGATCGCCATCGGCACCATGGCCGGAATGAGCAGGAAGTAGGCCATGAAGTTGGTGACGATGAAGGCCTGGGCGGCCAGCTTGGCGGGGATGTTCGGGAAGTTGACGATGTACTGCTGGATCTGGCCCAGCTGGTTCGGGTCCAAGTCACGAGCCTGGATGAACGCGACCAGCCCGGTCGGGATGGCGGCGAAGACGAGGGCGGGGAAGGCCACCGCGCCGAGCAGCAGCCGATTGCTCAGCAGGTCGCGCCACTCCTTGGCGAAGACGGCCCAGACGTAGCCCACCCTCATCGGTCGGTGTCCCGTTCGCCGATCTCGCCGACCAGCGAGAGGTAGGCCTCTTCCAGGGTCTGCGCGTCCTCGACGACCGAGGTGATGCGGGCTCCGGCGCCCACGAGCTCGGCAACCAGGTCCGGCGTCTCATGGGGTGGATCGGCCAGCTCCACCACCAGCGTGTTCTCCTTGGCCTGCACACCGTTGACGTACGGCAGGTCGGCCAGGCGGCCGACGAACGATTCCGGTCCACGCGCCCCGTTCAGCTCGACACGGACCGTCGCCGTGCGCCCGTGGCGCCGCAGGCCGGCCGGGGTGTCAACCCGGAGCAGGGTGCCGCGCATGATCCCGATCCGATCGCAGAGCCGCTCCGCCTCGTCCAGGTTGTGGGTGCAGACCACGATTGAGCGACCGAGGCTGCGGAGCGAGGCGACGAAATCGCGGACCGTCTTAGCGGCTGAGGGATCGAGCCCGCTGGTCGGCTCGTCGAGGTAGATCACCTCGGGCTCGTGCAACAGCGCACGGGCGATGGCGATCTTCTGGCGCATCCCCTTGCTGAAGGTCCCGACCCGTCGGTCCGCAAACTCGCTCATCTCGACCACCCCGAGGTAGCGGTCCACCGCCTCGCGCAGCCGGGCGCCACTCAGGCCGTACAGGCGGCCGTAGTAGGCCAGGTTCTGGCGCGCCGTCAGCTTCTCGTGCAGGCCGGGGCTCTCGGTCAGGATGCCGGTGAAGGCACGGATCTGCTGGGTCGACTCCCGCAGCGGATGGCCGTTGACGATGGCCGTGCCGGCCGTCGGTGAGATCAAGCCGGCCAGCATGCGGACGGTGGTCGTCTTGCCGGCGCCGTTCGGGCCGAGCAGGCCGAAGATCTCGCCGTCGCCCACGGTGAAGGACATGTCATGCACCGCGGTGAGCGTGCGGAAATCCTTGCGAAGCCCCTCGACGACGATCATCGGCGCTGATGCTAGCGGCTGGAGCCCCCCAACACCGCCCGGACCAATGATGGAGTCGCCGGCCTGACCAACGGGTAGGATGCGGGGCATGCCAGAGCGAACCGTGAGCAGCCGTCGCGCATTCAGCGGGCGCCTCCTCGCGCTGCGTGTCGACGAGGTCGAGCTGGAATCGGGCAAGCTCGCCACGCGGGAGGTGGTCGAGCATCCGGGGGCGGTGGCGATCCTGGCGTGGGACGGCGAGCGGCTGGCGGCGGTGCGCCAGTGGCGGCAGGCGGCGGCGGCCGAGCTGCTCGAGATCCCGGCCGGCACCTGCGAGCCGGGCGAGTCGCCCCTGGATAGCGCGCAGCGCGAGCTGGCCGAGGAGTGCGCTCTGAGGGCCGCCCGCTGGGAGGAAGGGCCTGGGTTCTACACAGCCCCGGGCTTCTCGACCGAGCTGCTGACCCTCTTCCTGGCGACCGAGCTGGAGACCGTGGATGTGACGCCGCCCGACGATGAGGCGCTCGAGCGATCGTGGCTGACCCTGGCCGATGCGCTGGCGACGATCGACGACGGCCGCATCCGCGACGCGAAGTCGCTGGTTGGCATCCTCTGGCTCTCCCGGCACCTCTCCGCGGCGGAGCGCTGACCGATGTGGGATCTGCAGGTCCCGGCCTGGGAGCTGGCTATCCGCGCCACGGGCATCTACCTCGCCCTCCTGCTCGCCCTGCGCCTCTTCGGCAAGCGAGAGGTGGGTCAATTCACCCTGATCGACCTCGTCCTGATCCTGCTGCTGGCGAACGCGGTGCAGCCGGCGATGACAGGACCGGACACGTCGCTGACCGGCGGGGTCGTCATCATCGTCTCGCTGGTCGTGGTCAACCGGGCGATCGCGTTCGCCCGGGCCACGATCCCATTCGTGCAGCGGCTGGTCGAGTCGGCTCCGACGACGCTCGCACGCGACGGGGCATGGGTCCCGGGGGCGCTGCGCGACGAGGAGCTCTCGGAAGAGGACGTGACCATGGCGCTGCATGAACACGGCTTGAGCGACGTATCAGAGGTCAAGCTCGCCGTGCTGGAGGGCGATGGGATGATCAGCATCGTGCCACTCGATGCCTCCAAGGCGGGGCGGCGGCGCCCGCGCTCGCGGATCGTGCGCCGGATCTAGCCGAGAGCTCGGCGAGCAGCGCCATGCTGGACCCAGCCGACTCGGCGGAGGACGCCGGCCTTCGCTACGTCTCTGACGCCGCGCCGGGCATCGGCCGCAGGCGTGCGGGCCGCGGATTCGCCTACGTCGGTGCTGATGGAAAGCGCGTGACGGATCAGGCCAAGCTGTCGTGGATTCGCAGCCTGGCGATTCCCCCCGCATGGACCAATGTCTGGATCTGCAGCTCTCAAAACGGGCACCTGCAGGCCACCGGCAGGGACGCGCGGGGCCGGAAGCAGTACCGCTACCATCCCCGCTGGCGGTCCCAGCGCGACGAGGTCAAGTACGACCGCCTGCTCGCCTTCGGCAAGGCTCTCCCCGGCATGCGCAGGCGGGTCGCTCGGGACCTGCGCCGATCCGGCCTGCCCAGGGAGCGAGTCCTCGCCGCCGTCGTCTGGCTGCTGGAGAAGACGGGAGTCCGCGTCGGCAACGAGGAGTACGCGCGGGACAACAACTCGTTCGGGCTGACCACGCTCCGCGGCCGCCATGCGCGGGTCGGCAGCAAGCGGATCCGCTTCCGTTTCCGCGGGAAGGGTGGCAAGGGCGGGGAGGTCGAGATCTCGGACGCCCGCCTGGCCCGCATCGTGGGCCGCTGCCAGGACCTGCCGGGCCAGGAGCTGTTCGCGTACGTGGACGAGAGCGGCGAGGTCCGATCCATCGGCTCCGGCGACGTCAACGACTACATTCGCGAGATCTCCGGGCAGGACTTCACGGCCAAGGACTTTCGCACCTGGGCCGGGACGGTGCTGGCGGTACGAGCCCTGGCAGCGCAGGAGCCGGTCGTGTCGCAAGCACAGGCGAAGCACAACGTGGTGCGGGCCATCGGGAGCGTGGCCGAATGGCTTGGGAACACACCCGCTGTGGCGCGGACGTCGTACGTGCACCCAAGCGTCATCGACGCATACCTGGACGGGGACGTGATTCGCCAGGGCTCGGAGGCGGCGGTGCTGGCCTTGCTGCGCAGGCGCGCGAGGAAAGGCTAGGACTCCAGGTCGATTCGCTGCAGCCGGGGGTTCTCGGTTCGACCCGGGATGCGGCCGCGCTTGGCGACCGGCTTGCCGTCGATCTCCTTCAGGTCGCCGGTGAAGTCGATCGGCGAGGCGTCGGAGATGGCCGATCCAACCGCGAACGAGTCGACCGGCGCCTCGGACGCCTTGAAATAGGCGATGCGATCCAGATCCAGGCCACCGGAGACGACGATCTTCACGCGCTCATGCCCGGCCAGGTCGAGCCGGGCGCGAACCTCCTTGACCAGGTCCGCCGTGACCCGGCCGCGTTCCGACGGGGTGTCGAGCCGCACGCCCCATAGCCGCTCGCCCAGGGCATCCGCCACGCGCAGCGACTCCTCAGCCTCGTCCTTGAAGGTGTCGACCAGCACGATGCGCGGCACGTCGGGATCGATGTGACGGTCGAATGCCTCGGCGGCACGAACCGTGTCGCCGAAGATGATGATCAGCGCGTGCGGCATCGTCCCGGTCGGCGCAAGTCCGGCGAGACGTGCGCCGGCGGGGGTCGAGGCTCCGACGCAGCCTCCCACCACTGAGGCGTAGTCCATCTGGTCGGCAACGGACGGATGCACGTGCCGTGCGCCGAAGCCGATGACCGGGATCGGAGCCGCAGCCTCCACGACCTGCCGTGCGGCAGTCGCCCAGCCGGTGCTCTGGGACAGGATCCCGAGGATGGCGGTCTCGTACAGGCCGAACGATGAGTAGCGGGCGGTGATCCGCATCACCACCTCCTTGGGAGCGATGCTGTCACCGTCGTGCAGCGACTCGACCAGCGGAGCGGGGTCTTCGGTTGGGTGCCCATTGCCGCCGAGGATCGCGCGCAGGTAGGCAAGCGCCTCCTCCGCGCCACACAGGATCGCCTCCTCGCGGGCGAAGATCTCCATCATCACCACGGGATCCATGCCCTCGGCGGCCAGGATCCGTCGGGCCCGCTCGAAGTAGACGTCGGCCGTCTCGCCGGCCAGCACATCGGCGGCCGGCAGGAAGCGCGGCGGCACCACCGCCCGCTTCGCCGACCCCTCCTTGGTCGTCATCCGGCAGCAGTGTAGTGGCTGCCGGAGCGGCGTCGGAGCGCGACGGCAGAGCCCAGGCCCACCAGCGCCAGCAGCACCACGGCCGCTGCGAGCCGCACGGCCCCATCGGAGGGCGCACGGTCAAGCTGCAGCTCAAGCCGATCGAGCGCGCCCACCGCCGCTTGCAGGTCCCCCTGCCCGAAGTCGTCGGCCGCCTCGGCCAACAGCCGCCTGGGATCGTCGGCCAGGAGGAGGCCAACTGCTTCGAGTGGCGCGCGGTTGGCCAGCGTGCGCTCCTGGATAGCTGCGTAGGCATCCACCACGGCGTTCTCGGCCTCCAGCTCGGCCGAGGCCTCCGGACCGCCGCCGGCCGCGACGTAGCGATCCCGCAGCCGATCCGGCGCGACGAGGCCGGCTGCTTCAACCTTGGCGATCAGCGCATCGCGTTCCGCCAGCCAGGCGGAGGCCTGCGCGATTGCCGCCTCGGCCTCGTCGAATCGCCAATCGCCCATGGCAGCGCGAACCGGATCGGGGGCGCCCCAGTCTCCCGCGGCGGTCAGCAGCCGACCGTACGCGGCCAGAGCCGCGTCCCGCTGCGCCAGCTCGGCGGCTGCATCGGGCCCGAAGGCCGTCTCGCTGAAGAGGTCAGTCACGTCCACGCTGCTCACTGCCGCGAGCTGATCGAGGAGTCGCCTCGTGTCGGCGGCCGGAAACGGACGCCCATCGGTGGCTTCGCCATCCGGCTCGGTCGGGTCATAGGCCGATAGCCCGCTGGCGATCCGCCTGAGCGCCAATCCCAGGCGTGCCTCACCCACGGCGCTCGTGATCCGCTCGACCAGCGCCCAGGACGCCGCGTAGCCGTAGGCATCGGCTGACGCTCCGGCATCACCAACCCAGTCCACAAGTGGCAAGGCGTTGGACGCGAGGTCTTGGGCACGCGTGGCGGGATCGTAGGGTGGCTCGACGCCAAGCTGCCCGGCGACATCGGCCGCGTAGTGAGAGGCGAGCCCCTCACGCACCCAGCGATCGGCGACCAGCTGGTCGCCGATCCAGACATGCGCCGCCTGGTGCAGCAGGGTGAAGGCCGACCCGTCGAAGGCGACCTGGATCTCGGCGTTCGCCGACAACAATTCGCCGGTGCCAGGCTCGCCGCCGGCCGCTTCGCTGACCACCAGCGGCCCGACGCGGGAATAGGGGAGGCCGATCGCCTCCTCCAGCAGCGGCAATGCCCGGGTGACGAGCGTCAACGTGCGCTCCCCCCAAGAGGCATCGTCCCTCCACGCGCGGACCTGCAGGTCCACCGTCCCACTGGCGAGGGGAACGCTGGCAGACTGCGTGACGTAGTCGGGCGGGGGGACCGCCGTGACGACTGCCAGCCAACGACCCGGATCCGGGATCGGGCCGCTGGTCAGCACCACACCAGCTCCGTCGGGGGTGGTCAGCAGCGGGTCGCCGGTGGCAAGTGCCTCGAAGCCGGCCGGCAGCCTGACGGTGACCTGGCTGCTGGTGCCGAACCCCCACGCCGGAAACTTCACGATCCATGGCCGCACGTGCAGGTCCGGCGCGGCGCCGTCTGCCAGCCGATAGGTGAGGGTGAAGCTCACCGAAGCGTTGTAGCGCACGCGCGACCTCGTCGCGACCGAGGCTACGAGGACGCCGGCGCGTGTCTCAACGGTGACGGCCAGTTGACCCGCGCCGTCGGTGGCCGCCACTCCGGACGCCCCGTCCTGGATCGCGAGGTCGACATGGGTGAAGGCGCTGACCTGCACTGGCGGATCGGGGAGCGTGTTGGTGAACGTGACGGCCACGGTCACCGCGATCGCGCCGGCGCTGGGGTCCACGACATAGTCGGCAACGCTCGCCATCTCGTACTCGACAGCGTTCGCGAGCGACGGGGGGACGAGCGGAAGGAGCAGCAGGCAGAGGGAGATGGCCCTTGCCAGAGGCCGACTCAACGGTTGCTGCCCATCAGTCGCTCAAGCAGGCCACGCCGCCGCGGCCGTGGCGGCGTCGGCTCCCAGGCCGGCATGCTGGCCTCCACATCGTCTCGATGCGCCCTCAGCAGCGCCGCGTTGCGCGGCGTTCGACCACTCCAATCGGGCAGCTTGCCGTGGTCGGCGACCGCCGCCGCGGTCTCGTCCAGAAGCCGGTCGGCGACAACGGTCAGGCGTACCAGGGTGCGGGCCAGCATATCTCGATCGAGGCCGTCGGGCGGAAGCTCGGTCATGAGCATCGGCCGGTCGTCATCGGTCAGGGCGAACTTCACAAACGGGTATTCGTAGTTGGCCCGGAGCATGCGGGCATAGACCCGCTTCGGCACCTCCATCTCCTCGTCGCCGTAGTAGGCCCAGGCGGAGAGCCCCACGCCGTCAACCCATGCCACCGTGGCACGCAGGTCGAACCGCCGCGCACCATCCAGCAGGACGTCGCGGCTGAACGCCGCGTCGCCGGGCGCGCCTCCGCCACCGATCACCTCGACCCCCAGCTCCGCAAGCCAGTCGTCGAGCGGCGGAGTCCCGTCAATCAGCGTGGGTCACCGTCGTGCCCGAGCGGATGTTGCGGCGCCGCCCGAAGTCGGCCTCCTCGACGCTCGGGTCGATTCGGCAGTTGCGGCCGATGACGATCCCGCCCGGGATCTGCGCGCGCTTGCCGACCAGGGTGATCCCGGCAAAGAGGCGCTCGGGCTCCTGTCGGTTCGGCCTGAGATCGTCACCGTCGCCAACCCGGCTGCGGGGGCCGACGACGCAATCCTTGTCGAGGATGGCGCGGTCGACGGTCGCGCCCGCACCGATCACCGTGTCGAACATCACGATCGAGTCGCGCACCACGGCCCCCGGCTCGATGCGCACCCCCGGCGAGAGGATGCTGTGCTCGACCGTCCCGTGGATCACGCAGCCGTGGCTCACCATGCTGCGCGTCACGTTCGCCTCGGGGCCGATCAGCGCCGGCGCGCGCTCCTCGCTCTTGGTGTAGATCAGCCAGCCGCGGTCGTAGAGGTCGATCCCGGGATGGTCGGAGAGCAGATCGAGGCTGGTCTGCCAGTAGCTCTCGACCGTTCCGACGTCCTGCCAGTAGCCGCCATAGTGGTACGCGCCGACGCGCTTGCCTGCCGCGACCATGGCGGGCAGCACGTCCCGGCCGAAGTCGACCCGGTCCGCGGTCAGCACCGATCGAAGCTGCGGCCAGCCGAACACGTAGACGCCCATGCTGACCAGGTTGCTGGTCGGCTTGGCCGGCTTCTCGACGAACGCGGTGATCCAGCTGTCCTCGTCAGCCTCGAGGATCCCGAACCGATGCGCCTCCTCGATCGGCACGGTGCGCACCGCGCAGGTGATGTCCGCCCCACTGGTCCGGTGCCGTTCGATGAACGGCCGGTAGTCCATCTTGTAGACGTGGTCGCCGGCAAGGATCACCACCAGGTCGGGGTCCCGGTCAGCGATGAACTCCACGTTCTGCAGGACCGCGTCGGCCGTGCCGCGATACCAGTCCCGCGAACGGCCACGTCCGAGGTACGGCTGCAGAAGGGTGACACCACCCCTGCTGCGATCGAGGTCCCAGGGCCGCCCGACGCCGATATGGTCGATCAGGGAGCGAGGCGCGT
>JBDTMU010000045.1:0-9157 GCA_039934115.1 Chloroflexota bacterium
CCCTTCGCAGCGGGCGGCAGCCGCCATCGGCCATCGTCGCCCTTGACGAGGAAGTCCACCGGCCATTCGACGAAGTCGAACTCGTGCAGGAGGTCGATGCGGAGCCCCGCGTCGATCAGGGCAGTGACGATCTCGCCCAACGCGTGGTCCCAGCCGTGCTCGACGAGGCCCTCGGTAGAAGCTGTAGGGTCCGCGTAGGAGCCCTTCACGTCGAACCTCAGTGACTCCCGATGGGACCAGTACGGATACGTCAGACGCAGCTCGCCGGGTGCCACGCCCTCGCTCTCGAACACCTGCGCGACCGGATGGATCTCCGTGATGTAGAAGAACCCGCCGGGCTTCACGAAGTGGGCCGCGACCCTTGCCCAGCCGTCGATATCCGGGAGCCAGCCGAGGACGCCGCGGGACGTGTACACGATGTCGAACTTTCCGTCGAGCACGCTCGGCAGGTCGTAGAGGTTGGCAACGACGAAGGTGGCCGGGAGGTCGACCTCCGCCGCGAGCGCCCGGGCGGCGGCGATCCCCGCCTCGCTGAAGTCGGCGCCGGTGACATGAGCCCCGAGGCGAGCCCAGGAGAGCGTGTCGAGCCCGAAGTGGCACTGTAGATGCAGGAGCGACTTGCCCTCGACCGGGCCGATCTCCTCGCGCTCGTAGTCGGCCAGGCGGATCGGGCGACGTCCGTCACGGAACGACGCAACGTCGTAGAACTCGGATGCCGCGTTGATCTCCGTCCAACGGTCCCAGAGCCGGCGGTTGTCGCGAAGCTCGTCGTCCATACCCGGGGAGTGTAGGGACCGGCGGCGTAGGCATACGCTGCGTCGACAGGAGTGGCGGAGGGGGTGGGATTCGAACCCACGGAGGCTTGCACCTCAGCGGTTTTCAAGACCGCCGCATTCGTCCGCTCTGCCACCCCTCCGCGCCTGATTCTACGCACGAGTCGGACTGGCGTCCCACCAGTCGCCACAGCGCCCGAGGCGCCATTACCCCTGATCCACCCCTGACCCGAGGCAGCGGAAGCGAACATCTGATCGAGGACAGTGGCGACGAAGGCGGTCATGCCGGACGGGCTACGTCAACCTGCGGTCCCACGGACGAGCGCGATCGTTAGGTAACCGATAGGCCCCCGCGCCACTCCTTCTTGGACCGGCGATCGCGCAGCCTCATTGGTCTACGGCTTCCGCTTGGCGAGCAGCTCAGCGCGCAGGTCCTTGCGCAGCACCTTGCCGACGATCGTCTTGGGCAGCTCGGCGCGGATCTCGATTTCGGCTGGCACCTTGTAGCGCGCCAGATTGGTGCGGCAGTGCTCGCGCAGCTCCGCGACGGATGCGACCTTGCCCTCCGCGAGCACCACGAATGCATACGGCACCTCGCCGCGCCGCTCGTCGGCCACACCGATGACGGCCGCGTCAGCCACCCCGGGATACGTGAGCAGCACCTCCTCAACCTCGCGCGGGTAAACGTTGATGCCGCCGACGATGACCAGGTCCTTTATGCGGTCGACGATCGTGAAGTAGCCGTCGGCATCCATGCTGGCCAGGTCGCCGGTACGGAGCCAGTCGTCGCGTAGGACCGCTGCGGTCTCCTCGGGCCGCTGCCAGTAGCCGACCATCACCTGGGGCCCGCGAACCTCAAGCTCGCCCACCCCACCAGGCCCTGCCGGCCGGTCGGTCGTGACGTCCATGACCCGGGCATCGGTCGATGGGAAGGGCAGCCCGATCGTGCCGTTGCGCCGTTCGCCCTGGATCGGGTTGCAGTGAGTGACCGGCGACGCCTCGGTCAGCCCGTAACCCTCGCAGACGCGACCGTCGGTGATGCGCTCGAAGTCGGCCTGGACCTCTGGCGGCAGCGGTGCGGCGCCGCTGATGCAGGCCTCGATGCTCGAGAGGTCGAACTTCGAGACCTCGGGATGGTGCGACAGGGTCTGGTACATGATCGGAGCGCCGGGGAAGAGCTGCGGCCGGTACTTGGCGATGGCCTTGAGCACCTGCTTTGGGTCGAAGCGCGGCAGCAGGACCAGGGTGGCCCCGACCAGCATGCCGTAGTTCATGTCGACCGTCAGCCCGTAGATGTGGAAGAGCGGGAGCGGGCAGAGGATGGTGGGGGGCTCACCGTCGGCGTTCCGCGGGAACCAGGCTGACACCTGTTGGGCGTTGGCCACCAGGTTGCGGTGGCTCAGCATGGCTGCCTTGGGGGTGCCGGTGGTGCCCCCGGTCGGCTGCAGCACCGCCACGTCGCCGGAGGTGGCCGCCGACTCCACGCGCCCGGCCGGTGCAGCGCGGAGCAGGCGGAATAGGTTGGGCGTCTCGTCACTGTGCGGCTGCGGGTTCCATCGACCCTCGCGCTTGGCCGTCAGCGGGTAGAGCCACTTGATCGGCACCGGCAGCGAATCTTGGATGCCGGTCACCACCAGACGGCCGGGCACACCCACCCCGCCGGCCGCGCTCACCGCGCGCATGCGCGGCACGAGCAGGTCGATCGTGACCGACACCTTCGGCGTGACCTGCTCGAAGAGGACGCCCAGCTCGCGCTCGACGAAGAGCGGGTTCATCGGCACGGCGATCGCGCCGGCGCGCACCGCGCCCATGAAGGCGATCACGAAGGCCGGGCTGGTGGGCAGGTGCAGGCTGACCCGGTCCCCCTTTTTCACGCCCATGCCACGCAGCGCGTGGGCGAACTGGTCGGCCGCGCGGTCGAGCTCGGCATAGGAGGTCGTCGCTCCGAAGAACACGAGCGCGGTCCGGTCCGGCACCCGCTCCGCGGTGCGGCGCAGGAGCCCGTCGACCGGAATGGCGAGGATCTCAACCTCGGCCGGCACCCCCGGCTCGTAATGGGCCACCCACCGGTGCTCCGCGGTGGTGTCCAGCTGCGTGGTGGTCATCGTGCCCCTCCTTGCTTTAGAGGCTCATACCGGGTATCCGCCCCGGGCGATTACCGAGGCGGCCACGCGGCGACTGAGCGTGACCAGATCGACCGGCTCGCCGCGCATCAGGCGCCGGATGCCGGCCACCATGGTCCGCGCCTCGTCACCCTCGGCGACCGACGCGGCCAACGCCTTGGCCCGCTGCTCAACGGCGCTTGCACGCCGCGCCACGGCCAGCCGGGCCAGGTCGGCATGGATCGAGGTCGTCGCGGCCTCCCCCACGGCGGCCTGCTTGGCCCGCTCGACCGAGCTCTCCATGGCGAACAGCTCGATCGCCAGGTCGGCCAGCCCGCTGAGCAGCTCCTGCTGCTCATCCAGCCCGGTGCCGTAGCGCTGGACGGCCGCCCCGGCGAGCAGCAGCGTGGCGGTGCGCGTACCGGCGACCATTGCCTCCTCGGCGGCGAAGGGGCCGTCGAAGCTGGGCAGGTCGCCGCCGATCAGCAAGTCGGTTGCCCGCCGTGCCGGACCCAGCAGGTCAAGTCGGCCGGTCATGGCCCGCTTCAGCAGGGTCCCCGGCACCAGCAGCCGGTTGATCTCGTTGGTTCCCTCCCAGATGCGGTGGATCCGCGCGTCGCGGTAGGCTGCGGCCGCCGGGTACGCCTCCATGTAGCCGTACCCGCCGTGCACCTGAACCAGCTCGTCGACCACGTACCCGAGCTCCTCGGAGGCGAGCACCTTGGCCAGGCTGCACTCGACGGCGTACTCCTCCAGTCCGGCGCGGACGGCTTCCGGCGAGGCGGTGTCCTCGGCGGCGGCGAGGCGCGCGTCCAGTAGTCCCCCAATCCGATAGATGGCCGACTCCACGGCGTAGGTGCGGGTCGTCATCTCCGCCAGCTTGGCTCCGATGAGCGGGAACTCGGCCAGCTTGCGGCCGAAGGCGGTTCGCTCGCCCGCGTAGCGGGTGGCGATGCCGATGGCAGGACGCATCCCGCCCAAGCAGTTTGCCGCCAGCTTGAAGCGCCCGACGTTGAGCACGTTGAACGCCACCCGGTGCCCCTTGCCGGGCTCGCCCAGCAGGTTGCCCTCGGGGATAACCACGCCATCCAGGGTCACCGGGCAGGTCGATGCGCCGTGCAGGCCCATCTTCTCTTCCTCCGCACCGATCGACAGGCCGGGGGTCGAACGCTCGACCAGGAAGGCGCTGAACTGCTCGCCGTCGATCTTGGCGTAGACGGTGAACAGGTCGGCGAAGGCGGCATTCGTGATGAACTGCTTCGCCCCGTCCAGGCGCCACGAGCCGTCCGGCAGTCGCGTCGCCCGGGTGCGGATCCCCATCGCATCCGAGCCCGCGGCCGGCTCGGTGAGGGCATAGGCGCCGACCGTAGTGCCCGCCGCCAGCCCGGGGAGATGGCGGCGCTTCTGCTCATCGGTGCCGAAGAAGACCGTGGGCAGGGTGCCGATCCCGGTGTGCGCGGAGTAGGTGACCGCGAACGACCCGGAGGTGGCGATCGCCTCGTTGACCACCAGCGAGCTGATGCGGTCCAGGCCCGCCCCGCCGTACTCCTCCGGTACGTCGATCCCCAGGTAGCCGTCGCGGCCCAGCTTCTCGAGCAGCAGGCGGTGGACGGCGTAGTCGCGCCCCTCGACCGCCGCGTGGCGCACGCTGACCTCTTTCGTCACGAAGGCCTCGACGGCCGCGCGGATGGCGCGGTGCTCGTCCGAAAGGCGTTCCGGAGTGAAGACGCTGCCCGGCTCGACCGGGCCGGTGACGAATGCGCCGCCCGGCGCGGCCGCTGCTGCCGGCTCGCGGGTCTCGGTGGTCATGCGGCCGCCCCCCGGGGCTCGTCTGCCTTGCCTGCCGGCTCGCGCACCGATGCGCCCGGCGCCTGTCGGCCGCCCAGCCACTCGATGACGCCCGCCGCGCCCTGCCCGCCGCCGACGCACATCGTCACCAGGCCGTAGCGCCCCTCGCGGCGCGCCAGCTCGGAGAGGATCTGTGCGGTCAGCTTGGCACCGGTCGCGCCGAGGGGGTGGCCGAGCGCGATGGCCCCGCCGTTGACGTTAGTGCGCTCCTCGTCCAGGCCCAGCTGGCGCACCACCGCCACGACCTGGGCGCCGAACGCCTCGTTCAACTCGACCAGCGCGATCTCGTCCAGCGAGAGGCCGGCCTTGCGCAGCGCCTTGGGCACCGCGTCGACCGGGCCGATGCCCATGATCGCCGGGTCGACGCCCGCGGTCGCGAAGCTCACCAGCCGGCCGAGCGGGGTGAGCCCCAGCTGTGCGGCGCGCTCGCCCGTCATCACCACCATCGCCGCCGCGCCGTCGCTCATCTGGCTGCTGTTGCCGGCAGTGACCGTGCCGCCGGCGGCGAAGACCGGCCTGAGCTCGGACGTCTTCTGCGCGTCGGCGTCGTGGCGGATCCCCTCGTCCGCGTCGAAGGTCACCTCCCGCACCGTCGGTCGGCCCTCCTCGTCGACCTCGGTCAGGTGCGCGGTGACCGGCACGATCTCGTCGTGGAAGCGCCCGGCGCGCTGCGCCGCCGAAGCCCGTTGGTGGGAGCGAAGGCCCCATGCGTCCTGATCCTCGCGGCTCACCCGGTAGCGCTCGGCGACGTTCTCGGCGGTGAGGCCCATCGACAGGTAGACCTGCGGCCGCGTGTCGGAGAGGGCCGGGTCCGGCGTGAAGTGGTGCCCGATCATCGGTACGAAGCTCATCGACTCCATCCCGCCGGCGACCACCACGTCGTGCACGCCGGTCTGCACCGACGCGCTGGCCAAAGCCAGCGCTTGGAGCCCCGAGGCGCAGAAGCGGTTGATGGTCATGGCGCTCGCGCTGTCGGCGAGCCCCGCCCCGAGCGCCACCTGGCGGGCGATGTTCAGCCCCTGGGCCCCCTCGGGCATGGCGCAGCCCAGCACGAGGTCCTCGACCTCGGCTGGGTCGAGCCCCACCGCGCGCGCCAGCGCCTCGCGCACGGCGGCCATCGCCAGCTCCTCCGGCGGCGTCTCGCGCAGCGTGCCGCGCGGCGCCTTGCCGACCGCGGTCCGAACGGCCGAGACGATGACGGCGTCACGCATGGGTGTGCAGACCTCCTAGTTACGCAACGGCTTGCCGGTCTTGAGGGTGTGGCGGATCCGGTCGCGGGTCAGCTGCTCACCGAGCAGGCGCAGGAACGCTTCGCGCTCCAGGTCGAGCAGGTGCTGCTCCGCCACGCGGGTCCCCTCAGCCACACTGCCTCCGCTCATCACCCGCGCCAGCTCCAGGACCACCCGCCGGTCGTGCTCGCTGATCTGGCGCGCCACCAGCTGGTTGTAGGAGAGCGCCTCGGCGGAGGCCATCCCGCGGCGTCCGAGCACCGGGATCGGCGTGGGGGCCGGCGGGCGGTAGCCAGCGTCGGCCAGGGTGCGGGCGGTGCGGGCCGCATCGGTCCACTGGCGGTCCGGGTCGGCGGTCACCTGGTCGCAGGCGGTGAGGATCATCAGCTCCTGGGCTTCGAAGGCGCTGGTCGCCACCTTGGCCACGGCCACCGTCGTGAAGATGGCCGAGAAGAAGGCGAAGCGGTCGCCGTTGACTCCATCGGGGACCGATGCCGCCGCCCGGCGCGCCATGGCGGTTGAACCGCCGCCGGCCGGGATGAGCCCCACCCCGGTCTCCACCAGGCCGATGTAGGTCTCGGCCAGCGGCTGAGCTCGGTCGGCGGCCAGTACGATCTCGGTCCCGCCACCCAAGGTCAGGCCCCGGGGTGCGGCGACCACCGGAACCGGCGAGTAGCGCAGGCCCAGCATCGCCTCCTGGAAGCGGCGGATCATTCGCTCGAGCTCGCCCCACTCGCCCTCTTCCGCCTCGATGAGCATGAGGGCCAGGTTGGCGCCGGCGCTGAAGTCGTTCGCCGCGGTGCCGATCACCAGCCCGTCGTAGCGCTCGGCGGCCAGCGCGGTGGCGCGGCTCAGCATCTCCAGCGTGTCGGGGCCGATGATGTTCAGCTTGGCGTGCAGCTCCAGACCCAGGATGCTGTCGGGCAGTTCGACCACGCTGGCGGCTGCGTTCGATGGCAGCTGCGCCTCGTGTGCCCGTGCGCCGACCGCGCCCAGGTCGAGCGCCCCGGGGCGCTGCGCAATCGGCTCCAGCCCGTGCGTCACGAAGCTCCAGCTGGCGCCGTTGACGTAGAAGCGCTCGGGCAGCGCGGCGGTCTCGGCCAGCAGCCGCTGGCGGCCCTCGGTGCCCAGCGTGTCAATCGTCTCGAGCGGGCCAGCCGACCACCCGAAGCCCCAGCGCATGGCGGCGTCGATGCTCCATGCGTCGTCGGCGATCCGCGGCGCGATGGTCGCCGCGTAGCTCAGGCCGGCCGCGAAGAGACGGCGCAGGAACTCGCCGGCGGTGTCCTCCGCGGCGAGGAGCATCGTCAGGCGACGGCCTGTATCGGTTTCGTTGCGCGCCATCTCGACGGCACCCGAGGCCATACGGCGCCGCGGTCGGTACTCGCCGGACTCCAGCTCGAGTGCGCAGATCTCGCCGGCCTGCTTGCGGTAGAAGCCGGCGCCACTCTTCTCGCCCAGCGCCCCGCGCTCGATCAGCTGGCGGAGCATCGGCGGCACGGCGAAGGCCTCGCGCTCTGGGTCGTCTGCCAGCGAGGCGTAGCAGTGGTCGGCAACCGCCACCGCCACATCGATCCCGACCAGGTCCAGCGTGCGGAACGTGGCGCTCTTCGGACGCCCGATGAGCTGCCCGGTGAGGTCGTCGACTTCGTCGATTCTCAGCCCCAGCTCCGCGGCGAGACGCAGCGCGGTGAGCATGCCGTGCACGCCGAGCCGGTTGGCGATGAAGGCCGGCGTGTCCTTTGCAGTCACCGCGCCCTTGCCGAGCAGGCGTGAGGCGAAGTCGGCCAGCCCGGCCACCGCGTCCGGATCCGTCTCCGGTAAGGGGATCAGCTCGAGCAGGCGAGCGTAGCGCGGCGGGTTGAAGAAGTGCGTCCCGAAGAAGCGCTGCCGGAACGCCTCGCCGCGGCCCTCGGCCAGCGCCGCGATTGAGAGGCTGGAGGTGTTGGTGGTGACGATCCAGCTGCCACCGACGGACAGGGCCGTCTCGACGCGGGCAAAGAGCTCCTTCTTCGGCTCGAGCCGCTCGACGATCGCTTCCAGCACCCAGTCGGCGTCGGCGATCGCTGCCTCGAGCTGGTCCAGGCCGCCGACACGAATCCGGTCGAGGTGGGCAGAAACATAGAGTGGCGAGGGCCGCAGCTTCGCGGCCCGATCGAGCCCTGTCTTTGCGGTGGCGGCGTCGACGTCGAGCAGCGTGACCCTTGAGCCGGACCCGGCCAGCAGGCAGGCAAGCTGGGCGCCCATCGTTCCGGCGCCGGCAACCACCACGCGGGAGAAATGGGCTGTCGGGCTCATACCGCCGCCTCCGGGAGGGGCATCGCAGCATCGGTCCGTCGGCGCAGCCCGGTGAGGAAGAGGTCAGTGAAGATGTCGGCGATCTCGTCGACCGTCTGCGACCCGCCAGACCGGTACCACTGCGTGAACCAGTTGCAGACCGAGAGGATCCCGGTCCCGGCCAGTCGTATGTCGAAGACGCGCAGCGAGCCGTCGGCGATTCCCTCCTCGATGGTCCGCCGCCAGAGGCTCTCGTATGCGTCGCGGCGGCGGATCATCTCGGCCCGCCGCGCGCGCGAGAGGGAGCGCAGCTCGATCTGGATGAGGGAGAGCTCATCCGCGTGGTCCGCGGCGACGCGGAGGTGCTCGCGGATGGCCGCCGAGAGGCGCTCGAGCGGAGGAGCGTCCGATTCCAAGACGGGTAAGACCCGCGCCTCGAGCAGGTCGAAACCCCGGGTCAGGACCGCCCACAGGAGGTCGTCCTTGCTGACGATGTAGTGGTAAAGGCTGCCGCGGTTCATTCCCAGCGCCTCGGCCAGGTCCTGCATCGACGTGGCATGGAAGCCGCGCTCGCGGAAGAGGCGGGTCGCGGCGGTCAGCAGGTCGGCCTCGCGCGGCCGCGCGGGCACGGGTGTGGTGGTGGGGGTCGGTGTGCTGGCGCTCATCGGTCTCCGCTGGCGCGGCCAGTCCAACGAACGTTTGATGGAGGAAAGGTCAGTCTAGACAGATGGTGCCGCACGGTCAAGCGGGCTGGCGTCGCGGAGAGCCTGTGGCTTACGTTGTCGCTTACACCGGCCAGCAGCGTGACAGTGCAGCAGTCTTCAGCGTGGCGAAGGTGCGGTCTGAGGCAGAAACGTCAAAAGCGGCCAGTTTCAAGGCCGCCGCATTCGTCCGCTCTGCCACCACCCGAACTCAATCTTAGCGTGGG
>JBDTMU010000046.1:0-9046 GCA_039934115.1 Chloroflexota bacterium
GCTCGCCCGGCGCCGATGACAACGCGGCGGGCGTCGTGGTGCTGATGGAGGTCGCGCGGCTGCTCGGATCGGAGGGCCGCCGGTGCACCGTCATCCTCGCCGCGCCGGACTTCGAGGAGATCGGGCTCATGGGCTCACGAGAGCTGGTCCGACTGCTGAAGACGCGCCATCGGGTGCGTGCCGCGATCGTCTTCGACCCGATCGGCTACATGGACCCGGGCCCCAACACCCAACACGTGCCACCCGGGGTCGGGCTGCTCTACCCCCGGCAGCTTGAGCGGTTGGCCGCACGTGACAACGCCGGGGATGGGATTGTCGCCATCCATCGCCGGCGATCGACGGCGCTCGTTCGGATATGGGCCGAGTGCGCGGCTGCCACCGTTGGTCGGGAGCGGGTGGTGATGCTGCGCGACCCCTGCGACCTGCCGATCATCGGTCCATTCCTGAACCTGGTGCCGCTGGCGCGCAACTTCTCGCGCAGCGACCATCGGCGCTTCTGGGACGCTCGGCTGCCGGCGATCCAGGTCACCAACACCGCCAACTTTCGCAATCCGCACTACCACCGCTCAGGCGACAAGCCCGGGACCTTGGACTACGAGACGCTCGCGGATGTCACGGTCGCGACGGTGCTTGCCGTCCGCCGCCTCGCCGGCTGAGTCAGCGCCGTGGGCTGGCTGCTAGACTCCGCGGCCGATGGGCAAGCTCTTCGACCCCTTTACCCCGATCAACTTCGGCGACCTATTCACGATGATGTGGGTGGGGGCCATCGTGATCCTGGCCGGCGCGATCGTCGTCTACAACTCGGCGCAGCGCATGTACCGACGCTACCCGGCCATCCTGTCGCTCCACGAATGGATCTTCTGGGCGATCTTCGGCACCTGGCTGGTCGTGCCGCTGCTGGTCGTGATCCACGTTCCGCTGGCGCTCCTTCTCCTGCTGGTGGTGCCGGGCATAGCCATCGCCATCTACGCCGCGTTCGTGAAGTTCCCGCCGATCATCGAGGCGGCCAACGTGGAGATCCGGCGCCGCCGCTTCGTCCCGCCACCCCGTCGCGATGTCCGGGAGCGCCCGAAGCCCACTCCCGCAGGACGCCGCCGCCGCCACCGATAGACAGCCAAATGGGCCGGGATGATCCCGGCCCATTCAGCGTGCTGGCTCAGCAGCAGCAGCAGTCGCAATCGCATTCACACGGACAGTTGGACTGCGCCATCTCCAGCACCTCCTTTCCTTGTCAGCTAGCTGCGGTGACGCTCACAAGCCCGGCCAGGCTGGCGCCGATGCCGGTCCAGCGGCGAGCGAAGTCAGGCGCGAGGTCGTAATAGATGTAGGTGCCGCGACGCTCGGTCGTGACCGCGCCGGCCTCGCGGAGGACCTTGAGGTGGTGGCTGACAGTGGGCTGGCTGACGTCGCAGCAGTCCGTGAAGTCACACGCGCAGACCGACCCGGGGGATGCGGCCAGCTGTCGCAGGATCGAGAGGCGGACCGGGTCGGCGATCGCCTGGAGGAGCTCGACGTCGGGATCGGTTGACTTCACGTCGACAGTATATAGACGACGGTCAATAGAAGTCGAGACGGTCAGGTGGGTGACGTAGCATGCGGGCATGGATGTGCGGAGGCGGGTGGCGAGCCTGGTCGCCCTCGGTGGGGCCATCGGCGCGCTCGCGATCGAGCTGCTGTACGTGAACCTCATCATCCAGCAGGGAGCGGTGATGCCGGGGAGCCGCGTTCCGCTCATCATCGGATGGATCGCCGCCTGCGTCCTCCTGGCCGGGATCGGGGCATTCACCCCTGCGCCGGCGCGGCGGGTCTGGCTCCTCGGCTGGTCGGCGGCCGCCATGCTCGCGCTCAGCGTCCCGGCGGTGTTCTCGATCGGGATCCCGCTGCTGCTGTGCGCCATCGCTATCGGTGTTGGCGCTCTTAGGGCGGCCGAGCTGCTCGAGACGTCCAAATGGGTCGCCTTCCTCGCGCCCATCGTGATGATCGCGGTGGCGGGCGGCGCGCTTCTGGTGGGCTTTGTCTTGACCGCTCCCTAGCCCGACGGGCTCTTGTCGCGGACAAGCTCATACGAGGAGGCTTCGGGCTCCACGAAATGGATCAGACCCGCGGCTTCGTCGCGTTCGGCGAATACTGGGCTTCCCCGGGGGCGATCGGTCCGTCGCGATGGGACCATTGGCAGCGAACCTGGCGAAAGCAGTTCATGTGCCTCGACCGCCCGGGAGATGCCCTTACGCTGTGACCGGCTCCGGAACGGGGGCTGCCGCGACCTTGTCGAACGCCAGCGACCCCTCGCGCTCGTCGATCCGGATCGTGTCGCCGGCGCTGAACTCCCCGGCCAGCAGCATCTTGGCGAGCGGGTTCTCGATCGAGCGCTGGATGGCGCGGCGCAGCGGGCGGGCGCCGTACTGCGGGTCGTAGCCCTGGTGGGCGACGAAAGCACGGGCTGCTTCGGTCACCTTCAGCGAGATCCGCGACTCGGCGAGCCGCCGCTCCACGCCGTTGAGCAGCAGGCCCACGATCTCCTTCAGCTGTGCCTCGCCCAGCGGCTTGAAGACGATGATCTCGTCGATCCGGTTGAGGAATTCGGGGCGGAAGTGGTCGCGGAGGCTGGTCTTCACGTCCCCGGCGGCCGTGGCGAAGGCATCGGCTCCGGACTCGGCAGCCTCGATCAGCATGGCCGAGCCGATGTTGCTGGTCATGATCACGACCGTATTGCGGAAGCTGACGGTCCTGCCCTGCGAATCAGTCAGGCGCCCGTCGTCGAGGAGCTGGAGCAGGATGTTGAAGACGTCCGGATGGGCCTTCTCGATCTCGTCGAACAGGACGACCTGGTAGGGCCGGCGCCGCACCGCCTCGGTCAGTTGCCCGCCCTCCTCGTAGCCGACGTAGCCGGGCGGTGCCCCGACCAGGCGCGAGACGGCGAACTTCTCCATGTACTCGCTCATGTCGATCCGCACCATGGCGCTCTCGTCGTCGAACAGGAACTCGGCCAGCGCCCTCGCAAGCTCGGTCTTGCCGACCCCGGTTGGCCCGAGGAAGATGAATGAGCCGATCGGCCGCTTGGGGTCCTTGAGCCCGGCGCGAGCGCGACGGATCGCGTCGCTGATCGCAATC
This sequence comes from Chloroflexota bacterium, assembly GCA_039934115.1. Lineage (GTDB taxonomy): Bacteria > Chloroflexota > Limnocylindria > QHBO01 > QHBO01 > CF-167. The sequence goes on from JBDTMU010000046.1 coordinate 3,112, forward strand.
ACCGCCTCGTCCTGCCCGATCAGCCGCTCATGCAGACGCTCTTCCATGTGCAGCAGTTTCTCGGTCTCGGCCTCCAGCAGGCGGCTGACCGGGATGCCCGTCCAGCGGGCCACCACCTCCGCGATGTCGTCGGCGTCGACCTCCTCCTTGAGCAATAGCGAGCCCGATGCCTTCAGCTCCCGGAGCCTCTCTTCCTGCTCGGCGAGCTGCTTCTGCAGCTCGTTGGCGCGGCCGTATTTGAGCTCGGCGGCCCTGGCATAGTCGGCGGCGCGCTCGGCCGCCTCGATCTCCGGGGTGAGCTTCTCGAGCTGCTCCCGTGTCTCGCGGATGGCGGCCACGACCTCTTTCTCGCGCTCCCAGGCGGCCTTCATGGCATCGCCCCGCTCGCGCAGGTCGGCCAGCTCCTTCTCCAGGGCCTCCAAGCGCGCCTTCGAGGCGCTGTCCTTCTCCTTGCGCAGCGCCTCGCGCTCGATCTCGAGCTGCATCCGGCGCCGATCCACCTCGTCCAGCTCGGCCGGCATGGAGTCCATCTCCATTCGGAGCCGGGATGCCGCCTCGTCGACCAGGTCGATTGCCTTGTCGGGCAGGAACCGCTCGCTGATGTAGCGATCCGAGAGGACCGCGGCAGCGACCAGCGCCGAGTCGGTGATGCGCACGCCGTGGTGCACCTCGTATCGCTCGCGCAGGCCGCGCAGGATGCTGATGGTGTCCTCGACCGATGGCTGGTCGACGATGATCGGCTGGAAGCGCCGCTCCAGCGCGGCGTCCTTCTCGATGTTCTTGCGGTACTCGTCGAGGGTGGTGGCGCCGATGGCGTGGAGCTCTCCACGCGCGAGCATCGGCTTCAGCATATTGGCGGCGTCCATGGCCCCCTCGGCGGCGCCGGCGCCGACGACGGTGTGCAGCTCGTCGATGAACAGGATGATCTGGCCCTCGGCCGCGGCGACCTCCTTGAGGACCGCCTTGAGCCGCTCCTCGAACTCGCCGCGGTACTTGGCACCCGCCACCATGGCGCCCAGGTCCAGGGCTACCACCCGCTTGTCGCGCAGGCCCTCGGGGACGTCGCCGCGCACGATCCGCTGGGCGAGCCCCTCTGCGATCGCCGTCTTGCCGACCCCCGGTTCGCCGATCAGGACCGGGTTATTCTTGGTCCGGCGGCTCAGCACCTGGATGACGCGGCGGATCTCCTCGTCCCGGCCGATCACCGGGTCGAGCAGCCCCTTGCGCGCGGCATCGGTCAGGTCGCGACCGTACTTCTCCAGGGCCTCGTAGGTTGCCTCGGGGTTCTCGCTGGTCACCCGCTGGTTGCCTCGAATGCTGGTCAGCGCTTCCAGGACCGATGCGGCTTCGACCCCCAGCCCGCGCAGCAGCTGCTGCGCGGGGTTGCCGGCTGCGTCCTCGATGATGGACAACAGCAGGTGTTCTGTCGATACGTATTCGTCGTGCATCCGCTCGGCCAGGGGATGTGCCTCGGACAGGACGCGCCGCGCGTCGCTGCCGAGCGTCAGCTGCGCTGTTCCACTCACCTTGGGCAGCTTCGCGAGCTCGGCGCGCACGGCTTCGGCGATGGCGGAAGGGTTCTTCCCCATCCGCTCGATGACCGCTGAGACGACGCCATCCGGCTGGTCGACCAGCGAGAGGAGGAGGTGGAGGGCTGTCAGCTCGGGGTGTCCCTCGCCCTCCGCGAGCTGCTGCGCGGCCGCGATCGCCTCTGTCGCGCGGGTGGTGAAGCGCTCGGTGCGCATTACTGCACCTTCCCTTCGTGGCGAGGGTCGGCCTGCGGGTGCTTGCCGAGCACCTTCGCCAGCTCTTCGCGAGTCTTCTCGTCGAGCGTTGGCAGGACGACCCTGGTCCTGACGAGCAGGTCCCCCTTCCCGGACCCGCCGCGCTTCGGCAGCCCGCGTCCGGGGACACGGATCTCCTGTCCGTTCTGGGTGTTGGGTCGGACCCGAAGCTTGACGCTGCCGGTCGGGGTCGGCACCGGCACCTCCGCGCCGAGCATGGCCTCGGCAAGCGTCAACGGCAACTCGGTGATGAGGTCGGCGCCGCGTCGCTCGAAGCGCGGGTCGGGCTTGACGCGCACCGTGATCACCACATCGCCGGCGGGACCGCGGTCGGCTGCCTTGACGGCGCCTCGAAGCCGGATCTTGGAGCCGTCGCTCACGCCTGGCGGGATTCGTGCCTGCAATCGGCGGCCGTCGACGCTCACCATGCGCTCCGCGCCGCGGGCCACCTCGGCCAGCGTCACCTCGGCGGTGGCATGCGCCTCGGCGGGACGCCCGACCCGTGGAGCGGCGGCCCCGCGGTCGCCGTACTCGAAGACCTGGTCGAAGCCGCCCGACGTGGAGCCACCCCCGCCAAACGGCGAGCTCTCGCCGCCGAAGAAGGCGCGGAAGAAGTCGCTGAAGCCGCCGCTCCCCAGGTCCTCCGCGTTGACGCGCCGCGTCTCCCAGCGGACGCCGCCGGGAGCTCCCCCGAAGCCGGCCCAATCGGTCGCTCCGCCGGGGAAGCCGGCGTTGTCATAGGCCTGCCAGTTGGCCCCCAGCTCGTCATAGCGGCGTCTTTGCTCGGGATCCGAGAGGACGGCGTTCGCCTCGTTCGCCTCCTTGAAGCGTCGCTCGGCGTCGGCGTCGGCGGGATTCTTGTCGGGATGGAGCTCGCGTGCCAGGCGACGGTAGGCCTTCTTGATCTCGGCCGCCGTCGCCGTCTTTGGCACGCCAAGGATTGCGTAGTAGTCCTTGTACTCCATCTGGCCCCGTCTTTACGGTCGCCCGATCAGACGCCCCCCGCCGGGGGCTGCTCAACGGGGACATCCGGCGTCCCTGGCACCGGCAGCTCGGTGGTCGGCCCCTTGCGCCGCGGCGCCCGGGTCTTGGGCGGGGTGACGCGCTGCTGGCGAGCAGCCCGCTCCGCCTTGATCCGCGAGGCCGGCCGCGGCGCGTCGATCAGCGCCTCGGCCAGCACCTGGTCCATCGTCTCCACGGGGACCAGGCGCAGCTGGGTCCGGACCTCCTCCGGCACGTCGATCAGGTCCTTCTCATTCCGCTTCGGGATGAGGACCGTCTTGACCCCCGCCAGGTGGGCCGCCAGCAGCTTGCTCTTCAGCCCCCCGATTGGCAGCACCCGGCCACGCAGCGTGATCTCTCCGGTCATCGCCAGATCGCGGCGCACGGGTCGCCCCGTGAGCAGCGAGGCCATGGCGGTGGCCATCGTCACCCCGGCGGACGGGCCGTCCTTGGGGGTGGCTCCGGCCGGCACGTGGATGTGGAGGGTCTGCTTCTCGAAGACGGTGGGGTCGATCCCCAGCTCCTTCGTGCGCGCCCGGATGTACGACATCCCGGCCCGTGCCGACTCCTTCATCACGTCGCCGAGCTGTCCGGTCAGGATGAACTCGTCCTTCCCGTCCATCTTGGTGGCCTCGACCTGCACGATGTCGCCACCGGCGTCGCTCACCACCAGCCCCGTCGCCATGCCGATCTGGTCCTCGGCGTCCAGCTCCCCGTAGTCGAAGCGGGCCGGGCCCAGGTACGCCTCCAGGTCCTCTGGCTTGACGACGACCTTGACTGATGCGTCGGCCGCCACCCTGCGGGCAACCTTCCGCGCGATATTGGCGAGCTCGCGCTCCATGTTGCGGACGCCCGCCTCATGGGTGAAGGCCTGGATCAGGCGCACGAGGGCCTCCTCGCTGATCTCGAGCTGCCCGGCCGTCAGCCCGTGGTTCTCGACCTGCTTGGGCAACAGGAAGCGCTGCGCGATGCGCAGCCGCTCGAGCTGCGTGTAGCCCGGCAGCTGGATGATCTCCATCCGGTCGCGCAGGGCCGGCGGAATGGTGTCGACCATGTTGGCGGTGGCGATGAACAGGACCCGCGACAGGTCGAACGGCACCTCGAGGTAGTTGTCCTGGAACGTGTTGTTCTGCTCCGGGTCGAGGACCTCAAGCAGCGCCGATGAGGGATCGCCGCGGAAGTCCATCCCGACCTTGTCGATCTCGTCCAGCATGAAGACCGGGTTGGCCGATCCGGCCGTCTTGATGCTCTGGATCACGCGACCCGGGAGCGCGCCGATGTAGGTGCGCCGGTGACCGCGGATCTCGGCCTCGTCATGGATGCCGCCCAGGCTCATGCGCACGAACTTGCGCCCCATTGCGCGGGCGATGCTCTTGCCCAGGCTGGTCTTGCCCACGCCGGGCGGGCCGACGAAGAGCAAGATCGGCGATCGGATCTTGTCGGCGAGCTTGCGCACCGCCATGTATTCGAGGATCCGCTCCTTGGGCTTCTCCAGGCCGTAGTGGTCCTCGTTGAGGACCTTCTCGGACTCGTCCAGGTCCAGGTTGTCATCGGTCTGGACGCCCCACGGCAGGCTCACCAGCCAGTCGACGTAGGTGCGGATGACGCCCTGCTCGGGGGAGGCGCTGGGGATCCGGTTGAGCCGGTCCACCTCCTTGAGCGCCTTCTCCTTGACGTCGTCCGGCATGGCCGACTCCTCGACCTTGGTCTTCAGCTCGCCCGCCTCGGCGACGGCCGGGTCGTCCTCGCCGAGCTCCTTCTGGATCGCCTTGAGCTGCTCGCGCAGGATGTACTCGCGCTGGGTCTTGTCCATCTCGGACTTGACCTCGCTCTGGATCCGGCCCTTCAGCTCGAGCACCTCGATCTGCTTGGCCAGGAACTGTCCGACGATGCGCAGCCGCTCGGCGATATCGATCGTCTCCAGCAGCTGCTGCCGTGCCTCGGTCGTCATGTCGGGGCTGTAGGCGACCATGTCGGCGAGCAATCCGCCGTCGGAGATGTTGCGCGCCGCAACGGCGACCTCCGGCGGCACCGATGCCCCGGAGCTTACGTACTGCTCGATCTGGCCCTGGACCGATGCCATCAGGGCCTCGACCTCCAGGCTCTTCTCCTGCTCGTCGTCGATCAGTTCGATGCGCGCCTCGAGGTGCGGCTCGGTCTGCACCAGGTCCAGCAGGCGGATCCGCTTCTGGCCCTGGACAATGGCCCGAATGGTCCCGTCCTGGAGGCGGATCACCTGGGCGATCTTGGCGAGGGTGCCGATGGAGTAGAGCTCGTCGACCGAGTTGACCTCCTCGGTCTCGATGCTGCGCTGGGTAATGAGCGCGACGGGCTGCGAGGTGCGGACCGCGCGGTCGAGCGCCTTGACGCTGCGGTCGCGGCCGACCTGCAGCGGGACGATCATCTCCGGGAAGATCACCGTGTCGCGCAGGGCGACGAGTGGGAGCACCTGGATCTGCTCGACCTCGGGCTCGGCGTTCTTGTCATCCATGGTTCAGCTTCGTGTCCCTTCAGTCGAGGCGCTCACCGGCTCCGGCGCGTCCTCCTCGACGTATCGCTTGACATCGTCTCCATCGAACAGGTCGTAGACGCGGATCTTGCCGTCCGCCTCGAGCTGAAGGATGACCTTGACGCCCGCCAGGTTGACCCCCTGGCGTCGGGTGAGAAAACGGATGATACGCACCCGCTTGATATCGGCCTCCGAGTAGAGCCGGAGGTTGTTACGACGTTGTGGGCAGAGGAGCCCCTCCTCCTCGTAGATGCGCAACGTCCGCGGATGCACCTGGGCCAGCTCGGCTGCGATGCTGATGAAGTACCGCGGACGCAGTGGGTCGCGCAGTGAGCTCACTGGGATCGCGCGTAAGGGCTATTTCGATTGATGCTCGCCATGTTCGAACCTCTTCACGAGGTGGAATTCGGACCGTGGCGGTACCGTAATCCCTACCAATACCGTTGTCAAGGATGGTACGGCCCGGGCGGCAGGCCTATGCGCCGATCAGCAGGCTCCGCAGCCCAACGCCTCCAGCCGCGATCGACTCACGATCGGGTCAGCGAGGCGCGGATGCGGTCGAGGCGCGAGCGGGTTCTCGACCGCTCTCGATCGGGCAGCGAGCGGCCGCCGTAGCGCACCAGCTGGTATGCGGCTGCCA
>JBDTMU010000047.1:0-8941 GCA_039934115.1 Chloroflexota bacterium
GGCACATCCACCGCCTCGTCGTGGTCGATGACGAGGACGCGCCGATCGGCGTAATCAGCTCCCTCGACCTACTTCGGATGCTCCTCGAGGATACGGACCTCCGACCAGGCGCCTGAGCAGCGGTGGAGCCAGGCGACGGCAACGGTGATAGGCATGCTCGGCAGGCTCGCCGTCCTCCGAATCTCAGCCCGAGAGGATCTGTGGATTGCCCGCCTCGTGGCAGGTCTGCAGCTCTCCAATTGAACCCTCCGGGGCGGGCTGCGCTCGGGACCGGCAGCTACCACGCAGACGCCGCGTCCGCGGTCGCCGCGCGGTTCGGGGTTGATCGCAGCGTAGGGCTGACGACCGAAGAGGCTGAGCGCCGGGCAGCCGAGAGTGGGCCGAACGCGCTCGAGGCGTCGAAGCGCGAGCCGCTCTGGCGGATGCTGCTCAAGGCAGCGATCGAGCCGTTCGTGCTCCTGCTCGCCCTGGCAGGTGCCCTCGCAATCCTGGTCGGCGAGGTGCGCGACGGGATCCTCATCCTCGTCGGGCTGCTGCCGATCATCGGCGCGGCCGTCGTGACGGAATACCGCGGTGAGCGCGCGCTCGAGGCGCTCCGCGACGCGACTGCCCCCGTTGCCCGAGTGCGCCGCGACGGTGGCCTCGTGGCCATCCCCGCCGCGTCGCTTACGCCCGGAGACATCGTCCTGCTCCAGGGCGGGGATGTGGTTCCGGCCGATATGCGGATCACGCAGGCTCAACGCCTCCTCGTCGATCGGAGCATCCTGACCGGAGAGTCGCTCCCCGAGGACGGCCGCGTCGAACCCGATCCGGCCGACGCGCCGCTGGCGAGCCGTCACTCGATCGCCTACTCCGGCACCAGCGTCGTCGGTGGCCGCGGCGAAGGGCTCGTCGTCGCGGTCGGGCACGCGACCGAGTTCGGGCGGATCGCGGGAGGACTGGCCTCGCGCGAGCGGCGGCGGTCGCCGCTCCAACGCGAGCTCGACCGGCTGGTCCGGATCCTGCTGATCGTTGCCATCGCGCTCATCGCCTTCACGAGCGGTATTGGATTCGTGCGCGGTCACCCGCTAGGCGAGAACATCCTGGCGGGCATCTCGTCGGCCATCGCGGCCATCCCCGAGGAGCCCCCCGTCCTCCTCGCCGTCATCCTAGGTCTCGGGGCCTACCGGCTGCTGAGGCGCGGCGTCCTCGTTCGACGCCTCAATGCTGAGGAGACACTCGGGGCGGTCGACCTCATCCTGACCGACAAGACAGGCACGCTCACCCAGAACCGGCTCGTCGTATCGTCTGTCCGGACGCTGGACGGATCAGTCGATGATCTGGTCGAGCGCCGCAAGCTCCTCGAGCAGGCGCTTCGGGCGGAGGAGGATGCCTGGCCCGGCGATGACATTGCCCCGGGCTCATTCACCCATGCGCTTCGCAAGTCGGTGGCGGAGGCAGGCGGCCATGCGGAGTTGGACGTGCACGACCTCCTCGAAGCAGAGCCTGCATCCGACCGGCTGCCGGTGACGCGAACCCGTGCGCGCCGCGACGGTCACGTCGAGGCCCTCGCTCTCGGTGCCCCCGAGGTTGTCCTCGCTCTGGTCTACTCGGAGGCTCTGCCCGAGGACGCTGCACGCACGCGCTGGGCCAACCTCATCGAGGCCTCAACCACGGCGGGCGAGCGGCTCCTCGGTTTGGCTCGACGCGTCGACGACGACCCGTGGGAGATGCGCGCGCTGGTCGGTTTCGCTGACCCGATCCGCCCTGGCATCGCCGAGGCAATGGCGATGGCTCGGGGCGCAGGGATCCAGGTCGTCGTCGTCACCGGCGACCACCCCCGCACGGCCGCTGCGATCGCGCGCGAGGCCGGCCTCGATGCGGACAGGATCGTCACCGGCGAGCAGGTCGCCGCCTGGGCCGACGAGAAACTGGCTGCCGAGCTGGCAGATCTGCACGTGGTCGCTCGCTCCACCCCAGAACAGAAGCTGCGCCTCGTGCGCGCCGCGCGCTCCGAGCGCAGGATCGTGGCGGTCACGGGCGACGGCGTGAACGACGCGCCGGCGCTCCACGGCGCGGATGTCGCCGTAGCGATGGGATCCGGAACCGCGGTCGCGCGCGAAGCATCCGACCTGGTGCTCGGGGACGACTCGTTCGCGACGCTGATGTACGGGCTCGCCGAGGGCCGAAGGATCGTCGACAACGTCCAGAAGGGCCTCGTCTTCGTGGTCTCGACCCACGTCGCCTTCCTCAGCTTCATCCTTCTCTCGACGATCTTCGTGGCCGAGCGGCAGGTGCTTCTTCCGCTCCAGATCCTGTGGATGGAGCTCTTTATCGACGTCTCCACCTCGATTGCCTTCGAGCGCGAGGCGGCAGAGCCCGAGTTGATGAACCGGCCGCCCCGGCATGCCGAGCAGCCGCTGCTGACCAACGGAATCTTCGGTCGCATCGCCGCCGCCGGCGGCTTCACCGCTGTGGCTGCCCTGGTCGTGATGTTGACCCACGGGGGCGGATTCGAGCATGCAGCATGGCTCGCATACACGACGCTCGTCGTGAGCCAGTGCGTGCGCGCGTACTGGAACCGGAGTGTGCGGGAGCCGATCCACCGGCTCGGGCGGAACGGGCTCCTCGCGGGCGCCGCCCTCGTAGCGGTTGGTATCCAGATGCTCATCCCGTACGTGCCGCCGCTCGCCGCCGCGTTCCGCGCCACGCCGCTCGACCTCGTCGATTGGCTGCTGGTGGCGTTCGTCGCCATCATCCCTGCCGCCGCCGCAGAGCTCGCCCGGATGCGAGGCAGAGGCCACTCCATTTGGGTCGCCTGATTCGGTTCGACCGGTTGGCGCCGGCGTGCTCACCGGGGCCGGGTTCCCCGCCGTCGACGCGTCCCTTGGTGACCGGGTTGATCAATCGGGACCTTCGGCACGCATGCCGCAGGCCGGACGGCCATGGTCACACGGCGGCGCTGCAGCATGATTCAAGTGACCGGTCCCGGTCGAGGCCAGAGCGACTTGGAGGTGTCCTATGAAGGCAATACTGGCGCTCGACGGATCCGCGCCATCGCTGGTCGCCCGCGATCTCGTCGTCGGACTTCCGTGGCCGGCCGACGCAACGATCCATCTTCTCGCCGCGTACCAAGTACCGGTTGATTGGACCGGCGTCGTCGGTTCGACAATGGATTGGGTCGGTGACATCCAGGATGCCATCCGCGACCGGCTCGACGAGCAGCTGCAGGCCCACGCCGCCCCACTGGTCGACGCCGGGCTGAAAGTGGAGCAGCACGTCATTCGCGGGCGCGCCGCGGACGCCATCAACGATCTGGCCGCCGAGATCGGAGCAGATCTGATCGTCACCGGGTCGCGCGGGCGCGGCCAGCTGGCATCGATGCTCCTTGGTTCGGTCGCGACCGAGGTCGCAACGCACGCGCCGTGCCCCGTTCTGGTGGTACGCCTGGCCACTGCGTCGCGCCTCCTGGTGGCGACCGACGGCTCGGGGAGTTCGAAGGCCATACCCGAGCGACTCGGTGCGTGGGGCATCTTCCGCGGCAGCCAAGCCAACGCGGTCGCGGTTTCGGTTCCGGACGACCCGGCCTTCGAGCTGATGGTTGGCCTGTACACCCTCAGCGATGAGCGCGTCGGCGCGCTGCGCGCCGAGTCGGCCGGGAAGGCCCAGACGGATGGTGAAGCGATGGCTGAGAGACTGACCTCCATCGGAATCCCGGCCACCGTAGACGTGAGGAATGGCGATCCCGCGCACGAGATCCTGGCCGCCGCCGAGGATCACGGCTCGGACCTCATCGTCATCGGCTCGCGGGGCCTGGGTGCGGTCGAGCGCCTCGTGCTCGGCAGCGTGGCACGCAATGTCGCGATCCACGCTCGATGCTCCGTGCTGATCATACGGGACGGCCAGGCGCCGCATTGATGGTCCCAATGCCGGTCAGGCGGCCACGCTGCCCGGCAGATCCGGTGGCACCTCGAGCTCATAGCGCGCGATGGATCCGTCCCAGTCGATGCGCATCGGGTTGTGGCCCCCGGCGAGCAGATGCCGCATCGCGACGTTGTCGACCATCACCCACGCCACCAGGCGCCGAACATGCCGAAGTCGGGCCGACGCGATGGCCGCCGCCAGGAGCAGCGTGCCGACGCCGCGGTGCTGCAGGCGATCGTCGACGGCCACCGCCAGCTCCTCGACCCCGTTGCCAAGCGGCTCGAGCACAAGATGACCAACAACTCGTCCATCGGCGACGGCCACGAAGCCGTCACGTCGCCGGTGATCCGCTGCCGCGAACCTTTCTGCCTGTTGATGGCCGATCCCGCGCGACGCGCCGTGGAAGCGCAGGACGCGGCTATCGGCTGAAAGGTCGGCGTAGAAGCGCTCGAGCTGTGCCGCATCGCCGGGGCAGACTCGACGCACACGGATGTCATCGTGGATCATGCATGCATGGTGCGGTGCGACCCGCTCGAATCCGAGTGCCATCGGACCCTTCTGAGGTAGGCCAGCCGGCATCCGTTCCGAATCGCGCTGAGCCGTGGCCGCTATTGATTCAAGTGCAGTCGCCCGGCGGCGTGTCTCAACTCATCGCGGAAATCCGGGTGGGCGATGGCGATCAACGCGTGAGCGCGCTCCGCCAATGAGCGGCCGAAGAGCTCGGCCACGCCCCATTCGGTTATGACTGTGCGCACGTGGGCTCGGGTGGTAACCACCCCTGCACCTTCCTGTAGGGTGGCCGCGATGCGCGAAGTCGTACCGCCCGCAGCGGTGGATGGCAGCGCGATGATGGCCCGCCCCTCTTCCGCCAACGCTGCCCCGCGGATGAAGTCCATCTGTCCGCCGACACCCGAATACAGCCGGCGACCGATCGAGTCGGCTACCACCTGGCCCGAGAGGTCGACTTCGATGGCTGAGTTGACCGCCACCATGCGCCGGAAGCGACGAATCACCGCTGTGTCGTTCGTGTAGTCAACCGGGCGCATCTCGACCATCGGGTTGTTATCGATGAAGGTATAGAGGCGCTGCGTGCCCATGACGAAGGCGGACACGATCTTGCCGCGATTGATCTCCTTCGCCGCCCCGGTGAGTGCGCCCGATTCGACGAGGTCGACCACGGTGTCGGTGAACAGCTCGGTGTGGATACCCAGATCGCGCTTGTCGCGCAGCGCCTCGCCCACGGCGGCGGGTATGGCACCGATGCCAAGCTGCAGCGTGGCTCCATCGGCCACCAGCTCCGCGACATGTCCCCCGATCTGGCGCTCAACCTCGCTGATGGCCGCGACCGGGTGCTCGTGCGGGGCCTGGGTCGTCTCCACGGCGAGGTCGATCTTGTCGACGTGCACGAAGCTGTCGCCCAATGTGCGTGGCATCGCCGGGTTGATCTGCGCGACGACGGTACGGGCGCTCTGCACGGCGGCCAGCGTCGCATCGATGCTGGTACCGAGCGAACAGAAGCCGTGGGCGTCGGGTGGGCTGACATTGATGAATGCGGCGTCGAGCGGCAGGATGCCGCGGCTGAAGAGCTGCGGGATATCCGACAGGAAGATCGGGACGTAGTCCGCCCGGCCCTCGTTCACCGCGTCCCTCGCATTTGGACCGATGAACAGCGCCCGATGCCGCACATGCCCAGCCATGGCTGGTTCCAGGTGCGGGCACGGTCCGTCCAGGTGGAGGCCCACAGTCGTGACCCCAGTCAGCTCTGGTGCGCGAGCCGCCAGCGCCGCCAGCAGGGCCGTCGGTGTGGCAGCCCCGCCGTGGATGAAAATGGTGTGCCCGTCACCCACAGAGGCGACGGCTTCTTCGGCGCTCATCATCCGCATGCCAACAGCGTAGCCGGGTCTAAGGTTACGCAGACGACCTAACGCCGGCTACCGGAGGACTGATGACCACCATCGTCGAAGACGATCCGCTCGTCGCCTCACTCGTCGAGCAGCTGCGAGCCATGCGAGAAGCGGAGCGCGACGTGTTCGGGGCGCTCGACCCGACAGTTCGGGATCGAGCGATGCGCCCAGGCGACTGGTCCCCAAAGGATCACCAGGCGCACCTGACAGCCTGGAAAGCGATCCAGACCGATCGGATGCGCGCCGCCGCCACGGGTGAAACGGTCGCGGCTGACAGTCGCGAGACGGATGAGCTCAATGCCGAACTGCAGGCCGAGCGAGCGGACTGGGACTGGGCGGAGATCGTCAGGGAAGCCGACGCGACGAGCGACCGCCTTCAGGCCGAGATCCGCGCGGCCGGCACGCCCGTGCTGATCGCGACCGATGGCTTGGTCGGCCGAATCTACGGAAACAGTGCCGCCCACGCCCTGACGCACTTCGCGTGGCTGGTGGCGGCCGGCGTTGGTGTGGACGAACGGCGAGTCGCCGACTTCCTCGACGATCACGAACGACACTTGAGCAGCGCCCCGTTGCCCGATGCCGACCGTGCAATTGCCCTCTACAACCTGGCCTGCGCCCACGCCGTCGCAGGGCGGCTCGATCGAGCGCGCCCGCTGCTGCGAACCGCGTTCGGCGTGCGGCCAGATCTGGCCGAGTTCGCAACGGGCGATCCTGACCTGGTCGAGCTCCGCGAGGAGCTGCCGACCCTCGTGCCCTGAAGCTGCCCCGCATGAAGGACAGCCCGTTGTACGCACAGCTTCTCCGGCAGATGAGGGTTGCCAGCAATGAGGAGTTCGTCGCTGATCTGACGCGCTTTGTGGATTCGTTCGCGGATCACGACGACGATTGCCCAGGGTACGGCGCGCGGGGGCGCGAGGAGGAACTGGCCGCCTGCAGCTGCGGATTCGCCCGTCGCCACGATCTCCTCGACGAGGTGCAGCGACGTCTGGCCTCGAAGCCGGCTGACTAGTCCCCAGCCGGTCAGCGGATCGCGTCGCTCCCGAAGTGCGGCTGGAGCGCCGCCGGAATGCGAATGGAGCCATCCGGTTGGAGGTGCGTCTCCAGCAGGGCGGCGTAAGTCCGGGACATGCCCAGCGCCGAGCCATTCAACGTATGCAGCAGCTCAGTGCGCGAGTCCGCGGCCGCGCGATAGCGCACGTTCATGCGCCGTGCCTGGAAATCAGTGTAATTGGAGCAGGAGCTGACCTCGAGCCACTTCCCCACGCCGGGTGACCACGCCTCGAGGTCGTAGCCCTTGGCCGGCGCAAAGCCCAGGTCGGCGGTGCAGCGCTCGACCGTGCGATACGGGAGCTCGAGCGCCTCGAGCACCTCCTCGGCGTTGCGGGTAAGGGTCTCGAGCTCGTCCCAGCTCGTCTCGGGACGGACGAACTTGACCATCTCGACCTTGTCGAACTGGTGGACGCGCAGCAAGCCGCGGGTGTCCTTGCCGGCCGCCCCCGCCTCACGCCGGAAGCACGGTGTGTAGGCGGCGTGGTAGATGGGCAGGTCGTCGCCGGGCAGGATCTCGTCGCGGTACAGGTTGGTGACCGGCACCTCGGCGGTCGGGATCAGGTACAGGTCGTCACGCTCGACGACGTACATCTGCCCCTCCTTGTCGGGCAGCTGCCCGGTGCCGCGGGCCGAGGCGGCGTTGACCAGGATCGGCGACCAGACCTCGCGGTAGCCATGTCCTTCCGCGAGCTCGAGCATGAGGCCGATGAGCGCGCGCTGCAGGCGCGCGCCGGCTCCCGTGTACAGGATGAAGCCCGATCCGGCGATCTTCGCGCCCCGCTCCAGGTCAAACAGTCCAAGCCGCTCCCCGACCTCCCAGTGCGGCGCCGAGCTGCCGGCCGCGGCGGGCTCCCCCCACGAACGGATGACCGGGTTGTCGGCGGCACTCGAACCGTCCGGCACGCTGGCGTGCGGCAGGTTCGGGACCAGGAGCATGTCGGTTTCAATCGCCGAGTCGATCTCCGCGAGCTCGGCGGCGAGCGCGTCGATCCGCGTCGAGATCGGCGCCATGCGGCCCTTCAGCGCATCCGCCTTGTCCCGCTGCTCGGTGCGCATCAGTTCGCCGAGCTGACGGTTGCCGGCGTTTCGCTCGGCGCGCAGGTCGTTCGCCTCGGCCTCGGCCAGGCGGCGGCGGGCGTCGAGCGCGAGCAGGCGGTCGACTGCATCGGGGGGCTCTCCCTTGCGGGCGATGGCCTGCTTCACCGCGTCGGGGTCGTCGCGGATCAGCTGGAGCGAGATCATGCGCTGAGCGTATCGGGCGTTGAGGCTGCGCGCAGCCGATCGACGACGAAGTCCCGTGGCAGTGACGCGAGCAGCCACCCGGCGCGGGGGCCGTTCGGCTGACCGAGGAACGAGAGGTACAGGGCGGCGAACATGCGCCCTGCCGGAAGCTCCGCGTTGCGGGCAGCGTCGAAGATCGCGGCCTGCAGCGACTCGCCATCCCAGGCCGCTGCGGAGAGCAGGGTGGCCGCGAGGCCGCTCAGGGCGAGGCGCTGGTTGGCATCCAGCTGCGCAGCGACCGGCGGGAGCGCATCACGGCGCACCTCGATCCGGGCGCGCTCGGGCGCGTACACATCGAGCCAGGCCCTGGCCGCGTGCATTCGCTCCTCGAGTTGCGCGCGCTCGGCGTCGGTCAACCGAGCGCCCTTCTCGGCCTCCATCCGAGCGGGCACATCGACGCCGGGGATCTGCAGCAGCAGGGCCAGGTGCGCGAACGGGGGCCGATAGGCCGAGCCCGAGGCGACGATATCGGCATCGGGATCAACCAGCGATGCTGCGAAGACGCGGTCGTGGTCAGGTGGCAGGTCGCCCTTGACCTCGATGCCGGCGCTCGCCGCGGCGATTCGATCCGACTCGTCGAAGAGCCGCGGGATGGCATCGGTCCCGTCGGGGTCGAACTCGATGGCATGGTTCGGGCGCGGGCGGATCATCAGCAGGCGCAGCTGCTCGGGGGGAACGACCTCCGCGATCTCGTGCGCTGCCGCCCCCCGCCCCTTGCTGCTGCTCATCTTCCGCCCGCCGACGTTCAGGAACTCGTACGGCACATTGACTGGCGGCTCGCGGTCGAAGACCTCGCGCGCGAT
>JBDTMU010000048.1:0-8803 GCA_039934115.1 Chloroflexota bacterium
GCATCCCGTTCGGCCAGGCGAGCGAGAAGGCGAGGATGCCGGCTGCCGCGGCCCCGCCCAGCGCCCAGACAAGGAATCGGCGCGAGATGGCGCCCGGTGGCGCGCTCACGGAGGCGGCACGCCGCGCCTTCTGGCGCTCCATCTGTTGCTGGCGCGCCCGAGCGGCCCCCGTCGCCGGGAGGGCGTACGGGTCCTGCTTCTTGGTCATGCGCTGGTAGGCGCGGCGCTCTTCGCGAGACATCGGGCTGAGTCTAGTCGGTCATCCGTCTGTACCATAAGAACCCGATGCACGAGATCTTCGACCAGTTCAAGCAGCAGCTGCCCGACATTGACCCCGCCGAGACGCAGGAGTGGCTGGACTCGCTCGACGGGGTCGTCGCGCAGGCCGGCCCCGAGCGCGCTCGCTTCATCATCTACAAGCTGCTGAAGCGCGCCCGCCAGCTCCAGGTCGGGCTGCCGCCGCTGGTCCAGACCCGATACGTCAACACCATCTCGACCGAGCAGGAGCCGAACTTCCCCGGCGACGAGAAGATGGAGCACCGGATCCGCCAGATGATCCGATGGAACGCGCTGGCCATGGTCCTGCGCGCCAACTCGAGCTTCGAGGGGATCGGCGGCCACCTGTCGACCTACGCCAGCGCGGCCAGCCTGTACGAGGTCGGCTTCAACCATTTCTTCCGCGGACGCGACGACGGTGCAGCCGGCGACCAGATCTTCTTCCAGGGGCATGCGGCGCCGGGAATCTACGCCCGCGCCTTCCTGGAGGGGCGTCTCAGCGAGGAGCAGCTCGACCACTTCCGTCGCGAGACCGGTGGCCCCGGGACGGGCCTGGCCTCGTACCCGCACCCGCGCACCATGCCCGACTTCTGGCAGTTCCCCACCGTCAGCATGGGCCTGGGGCCGATGAGCGCCGTCTACCAGGCCCGATTCAACCGCTACCTGGCGGCACGGGGCATTGCCGACACGAGCGCCAGCCGGGTGTGGGCCTTTGTCGGCGACGGGGAGATGGACGAGCCAGAGTCGCTGGGTGCGTTGGGGCTGGCCGCTCGCGAGGGCCTCGACAACCTGATCTTCGTCGTCAACTGCAACCTGCAGCGCCTCGACGGACCGGTGCGCGGCAACGGCAAGATCATCCAGGAGCTGGAGGCGACCTTCCGTGGCGCCGGCTGGCACGTCATCAAGGTCATCTGGGCGCGCGAGTGGGACGACCTGCTGGCGCGCGATCGCGACGGCGTGCTCCTGACCAAGATGAACGAGACGCTCGACGGTGACTACCAGAAGCTCTCGGTCGCCGATGGCGCCTACATCCGCGAGCACTTCTTTGGCCCCGATCCTCGCCTCAGAGCGCTGGTCGAGCACCTCCCCGACGACGCCCTCGCCAGGCTGCGCCGCGGCGGCCACGACTACCGCAAGGTGTACGCGGCGTACGCAGCTGCCGTGTCACACACCGGGGCACCCGTCGTGATCCTGGCCAAGACGGTCAAGGGCTGGACGCTCGGCCCAGGGATCGAGGGGCGCAATGTGACGCATCAGGCCAAGAAACTGAACCAGGAGGAGCTCAAGGTCTTCCGCGACCGCCTGGAGCTGCCGATCCCCGACGAGCAGCTGGCGAAGGCGCCCTACTACCATCCCGGGCCGGAATCGCCCGAGATCGCATACATGCTCGAGCGGCGTCACCAGCTGGGCGGGCTGATCCCTCGCCGCGTCGTCCAACCCAAGCCCCTGCCGGCGGCGGTGGACGCGACATACGCCGAGCTCTTCGCCGGCGCGGATCGTCCGGCGAGCACGACCATGGCCTTCAGCCGCCTGCTGCGCAACCTCGTGCGCGATCCCCAGCTCGGCAAGCGGATCGTGCCGATCATCCCCGACGAGGCGCGCACGTTCGGCATGGATCCCCTCTTCAAGGAATTGGGCATCTACAACCCGCTGGGGCAGCGCTACACGGCGGTCGACAAGGAGCTGCTCCTGTCGTACGTCGAGAAGACCGACGGGCAGATCCTGGAGGAGGGGATCACCGAGGCCGGCGCGATGGCCGACTTCACCGCCGCGTCGACCAGCTATGCCACTCATGGCGAGCCGATGATCCCGTTCTACACCTTCTATTCCATGTTCGGCTTCCAGCGCACCGGCGACCAGATCTGGGCGATGGGCGATGCGCGCGGACGCGGGTTCATGATGGGCGCCACCGCCGGCCGCACGACCCTGACCGGGGAGGGGCTGCAGCACGACGACGGGCACAGCCACATCCTGGCCAGCACCGTCCCCAACGTGCTCGCCTACGACCCCGCCTTCGCCTATGAGCTGGCGATCATCGTGCGCGAGGGGATCCGGCGCATGTACGGCGAGCCGGGCGAGGACATCTTCTACTACCTGACCCTCTACAACGAGAACTGGGCGATGCCGCCCAAGCCCGATGGCGTCGAGGAGGGCGTGCTGCGCGGGCTGTACCTGTTCCGGGCCGCGGAACGCGGGTCACGGCACGTGCAGCTGCTCGGGTCAGGCTCGATCCTGCACCAGGCGCTCCGGGCACAGGAGCTTCTCGCCGAGCGGTACGACGTGGCAGCGGACGTGTGGAGCGTTCCGTCGTTCCAGCAGCTGCGCAACGACGCGCTCTCAGCCGAGCGCTGGAATCGGCTGCACCCGGAGGCGGAGGCACGCGTCCCGTACGTGGTGGAGCAGCTCGGCCAGACGACCGGACCGATCATCGCCGCCACCGATTACCTCAAGTCGCTCCCCGACATGGTGGCGCGCTGGATCGACCGGCCATTCACGGTGCTGGGCACCGATGGCTTCGGCCGCAGCGACACCCGCGAGGCGCTGCGCATGCATTTCGAGGTGAGCCCGGAGCAGGTCGCCTACGCGGCTCTCCACGGGCTGTGTCTCACCGGCGCGGCAGACCGCAAAGAGCTGGTGAAGGCGATCGGCGAGCTGGGGATCGATCCCGACCGAATCGACCCGCGCGAGGCATAGCGGCAGACAGCGTCAGACCAATCCCCGTCGCGTCATGGCCGGTCGTGCGCTCGTGCAGCACGGCTGCACGAGCTGCCTTGACAGTGGCCTGCTTAACCCCGCCCGCCGGCGATGAGCGGCGGGGCCCCGCGCAGACGCTCCCCGCAGGCAGGGCAGTAGCGGTACTCGGGCTGGACCCAGGCGTTGCACTCGTCACATCGCGCTCGCTGCAGCGCCCCCATGGCGACCAGCAGCGCGGACATCACTGCGCGGGCCGTCCGCCCAAGTCCGATTCCACCGATCGGCGGCATCGCCGGCCGCCACCGACGTTGGGGGATGGCCGGTGATGGGGCCGCCGCCGAGCTCCGCTGGAGGAAGCGGAGCCGCGCGTAGTCGTATTCGGCCCGAGAGCGGGGGTCGGTGAGGAGCGATCGCACAGCATTCACGACCTGCATCTCCTCGGTCGCGCGCACGGATGCATTGAGGTCGGGGTGAAAGGCTCGAGTCAGCCTGCGGCAGGCGTCGACGATTTCGGCGCGACCAGCGCTCGGAAGGACTCCCAGCAGCCGGTAGACGTCGCGATCCGGTCGATACGGCAGGAGGCGCAGGTCCATCGGGGCTGGGCGGATGGTAGCCGACCGACGACCGTGCTCGACACTTGCTCCTGCACGCTCAATCTGTGGCGCCTGCCAATCATTTTGGAAACCTGGTATCACAAAATGTGAGATAGGGCTTGACAAATCGCCAGCAAGCCGCTAATCTCCGCTTAGCGGTTGAGAAAATCAGCAACCGATATAGCAAAACACAAGGAGCGCAACAACAATGTACAACCAGTTCCAGTTGGCGATCGTGAACACCGAGAACGAGATCCGGGGCATCCGGTCTCGCAAGACGGTTCGCTCGCACGCGACCTCAAGCGACAACGGCATCAAGCGCCTCTTCCGCCTCGGTGCAGACCGCCAGGTCGGACGCCGATAGATGGCACGCGACGTCATCTCCACCTGTCCGGTCTGCGAGGGCGAGCTGGCGATCACCCGCCTCCACTGCCGCACCTGCGGGACCTCGTTGGAGGGTGAGTTCGGGGTCGGCCGCTTCGGTCGCCTCTCGCGTGAGCAGCTCTCCCTGCTCGAGTCCTTCCTCCGGTCCCGCGGCAACCTGAAGGACCTCGAGCGCGAGCTCGGCATCTCCTACCCCACCGTGCGCGGCCGAATCGAAGCTCTGCTGCGCGCCCTTGGCCTGGCCGATGGCGACGAAGCTGCACCCGACGAGCCGGCCGATGCGCCGAATCCAACCAGCGACGACGATGCCGGCGAGCGCCGCACCATCCTTGACCGACTCGCCCGCCGCGAGATCTCGGCCGAGGACGCTGCCGAAGCGCTCCGCGCCCTTGGGGGTGCGTAAGCCATGGCCACCTTCGTCCGCACCCAGTCAATCGACCACAACGTCGGGGACCGTGGCAGGGTCTCGCTGAAGGTCACCTCGAGTGACGTTCAGGTCCGCGGCATTTCCGGCGGCGAAGCTCACATTCGAGCCACGTTCGAGATCTCTGCCTCATCCGATGCCGATGCGGATCGCATCTTCGAAGCTGTGCAGCTGCGCGTGAATCGCACCGGCGGCGAGCTGAGCGTCGAGGAGCAGGAAGGCAATCATTCCGTTGGCTCCGTGATCGGCCGCCTCTTTGGGGCAAACGGTCATTACGAGCTCGCGGTCGAGGCCGACGTGCCGGTCGCCGCGGAGCTCCAGCTGTCAGCCGTCTCCTCCGACGTCGACGTGACGGACCTTCGCGGCGAGCAGCGCTACCAGACCGTTTCGGGCGACCTGAGCGTGACGAATGGCGGCGGGTCGATCCGCCTCCAGAGCGTGTCCGGCGACGCGACCGTCCGTGCGGAAGAGCCCCTCTCCATCCAGTCGGAGGGTGTCTCCGGCGACCTGAACATCACGGCACCGATCCTGCGTTCCCTGCGCGCGAACACCGTGTCCGGGGACGTCGAGCTGGAGGCGCAGCTCGCCGAGGGCGGCGACTTCCAGGTCGAGACGGTGAGCGGCGACCTGAGCGTGGGCCTCGTCGGCGACGCCACCTTCGAGATCCATGGCCTGTCGACCGACGTCAGCAGCGAACTTGACCATCGGCTCGAAGGACAGGTCGATCGGCGGCGCCTGATCGTCGGCAACGGCGGTCCTCGGCTCACCTTCAACTCGATGTCCGGCGACGTGGACGTCCGACGCCCGCGACGCCTCAGCGCCGAACCGAAGCCGGCCCAGCCGGTTGCCGAGCCGACGGCGGCAGAGAAGCAGTCCGAGCTCGACGTCCTCCGCGCCCTCGAGCGCGGCGAGATCGACGTGGACGAGGCGACCCGTCGCCTTGCCGGGGGCCGATAGATGGGCGACGAGCTGACGACCGTCCTGCGCCTCGTGGCCGAGGGAAAGCTCAGCGCCGACGAGGCGGCTCCGATCATCGAGGCCTTGGGACGGCACACCGCTCCCCGACCTGCCGAGCATCCGGGGACCATCCCTGGAAAGGGCCCGGGCCGCGGCCGCCGCGTCCGGATCCAGGTCACCCAGCGCGGGCGACGGGTGGTCGATGTGCGCGTGCCGCTGGCGTTCGCGGCGATGGCCGCGCGCATGGTGCCCGGCATCCCGGACAGCTACGCCGCCCTCATCGAGCGCGCCGTCGAGGACGATATGGTCGGACCCATCGTCGACCTTGCCGAGGACGAGGATGGCGACGCCGTCCTGATCACGGTCGAATGACTGCAAACCTGCTACGGCCGCTCCGCGTTCGGGACTTCCGCCTTCTGTTCGGCGGAGAGAGCATCTCGGTGCTCGGGGACTATTTCCATTTCGTGGCGCTGGCCTGGCTGACGATCCAGCTGACCGGCTCAGGACTGGCGCTTGGGGGCGTCCTGTTGGTGGCCGCCATACCGCGCGCCGTCTTCGTGCTCCTGGGTGGGGCCCTATCGGATCGCTTCTCGCCCCGCAGCCTGATGCTCTACTCGAATGCCTTCCGCGCGGTGGTGGTCGGCATCCTGGCGGCCCTCGTGCTGACGGAGACCGCCGAGCTCTGGCACCTCTTCGTCATGGCGGGCATCTTCGGCGTCGTGGACGCGCTCTTCTACCCCGCCGTCAACACGATTCTGCCGATGCTCGTAGACGAAGAGAGGCTCCCGCCCGCCAACGCCCTGATGCAGGGCAGTCAGCAGCTGGCCGGGCTGATCGGTCCGGTGCTGGCAGGCCTGCTCATCGCGTCGGTCCAGATCGGCGTGGCGTTCCTCGTCGACGCTGTCTCCTTCGCGATCGCCGCCACCGCCCTCCTGTTCGTGCTGGGCGGGCGCCGGGCTGCACCGGCAGAGGACAGCGCAGATGGCCCGAGACCAGGCCTGCTCGGGACGATCGGGGACGGCTTCAGGTTTGCATGGAGCGATCCGGCGGTGCGCTCCCTGATCCTCCTCACAGCGGCCTTCAACCTTGCCTTCAACGGTCCCCTGCTCGTCGGTCTCCCCTTCCTGGCTGAAACCAGGCTGGGCGGCGGCTCGGCGACCTTCGGGATCCTGCTCGGCGCCTTTGGCGCCGGCTCCCTCCTCGGCGCGGCCGGAGCAGGCTCGATCTCACGCGTCCCGAAATTGGGCACGGTGGTCCTGGCGACCGCCATGGGCATGGGTGCTGCCTTCGGGCTGCTGGGCCTGGCGCCGAACGTCTGGAGTGCTTGCGCGATCCTGGCCGTCATTGGTGTCGGGGCGGGGTTCGTCAACGTGCACATCTTCTCGTGGCTCCAGGGCCGAACGGCGGACGACATGCGCGGCCGGGTGATGAGCATGGTGATGCTCGGCGCGATCGGTCTGGCTCCGCTCAGCTACGGCATCGCAGGCGCGATCGTCGACCTGGGGGCGGTCACGATCATGTTCGCGACCGCTGGGGCGATCGTGGTGGTGGCCTCGCTGCTCGGCTTCGCATGGGGAGTCGCCGGTCGGATGACCTACGCACCGGAGAATGAGCCCTCGTAGAATCGGAGTCCGTGACTCCGCCCGCCGACGACCCAGCCGTTCCGTGGTGGTCAGGCGGGGTGATCTACCAGGTCTACCCACGCAGCTTCGCCGACGGGAATGGCGATGGAATCGGTGACCTCCCCGGGGTGATGGCGCATCTCGACCACCTCGCTGGCACCCGGCACTCGCTCGGGGTGGACGCGGTCTGGCTCTCGCCGATCTACCCCTCACCACTGGCCGATTTCGGCTACGACATCTCGGATTTCACCGCCGTGGCGGCCGAATACGGGACGCTGGCCGATCTCGACCGGCTGGTCGAAGCCTGCCACGCACGCGGGCTGCGGCTGCTGCTCGACCTGGTTCCGTGCCACACCTCGATCGAGCACCCGTGGTTCGTCGAGAGCCGCTCGTCCCGCGCCAGCGCCCGTCGCGATTGGTACACATGGGCCGATCCCGGACCAGACGGCGGGCCGCCGAACAACTGGATCGCGTCGTTTGGTGGCTCTGCCTGGGAGCTCGACCCGCCAAGCGGCCAGTACTACCTCCACACCTTCTACCCCGAGCAGCCGGACCTGAACTGGCGGAACCCCGAGGTGGCCGATGCGATCTCCGGCGTGCTCCGCTTCTGGTTCGAGCGCGGCGTGGATGGCTTCCGAGTCGACGCCATCATCCACGCCATCAAGGACAGCCAGCTGCGGGACAACCCACACACCGTCGGGCCGATCCCCCCTTTCCCGCCCGATCCGTCGGGCCATGACCCCGTCTGGACGGTGGACCGTCCCGAGGTTCCCGACGTGGTCCGGGTGCTTCGCCGCGTCGCGAACGAGTACCCGGGGCGGCTGCTGATCGGCGAGGCGTACCTGCCCGTCGAACGCCTGGCGAGGTACCTGGGCGATGGGGCCGGAGACGGGTTCCAGAGGGCCTTCGACTTCGAGCTGTCGGTGATCCCGTGGGGCGCCGAGCAGCTGCGCAGCACGATCGAGCGGGCGGAGCGCTTCACTCCACCCGACGTCGAGCCAACCTGGGCGCTCTCCAACCACGACCTGTCGCGTCACGCCACGCGCTTCGGTGAGGAACGGTCCCGGCTGGCGGCGCTGCTGCTCCTCTCGATGCGCGGCACCATCTGCCTGTACGCCGGCGAGGAGATCGGGATGGTGGACGCCCCCGAATCGCCGACGCCGCTTCATGACCGATTCGGCCGGGACCGCCAGCGAACCCCGATGCAATGGGGCGCGTCCCCCACCGGCGGCTTCTCCGACGGCGAGCCGTGGCTGCCGCTGGTCGACCCGGCGCATCGAAACGCGGCCGATCAGTCGCGCGATCCAGGTTCGCTGCTCAACCACTACTGCCGGCTGCTGACGCTGCGGCGAAGCTCCGCGGCGCTGCGCCACGGCGCGTTGGGCCTGGTTGCCGACCTGCCAACCGACCTCCTGGCCTGGACGCGCTCATCCGATAGCGAGCGGATCCTGATGGTCGCCAACATGGGCGACGCGCCCGTGACCGTGGACCTGTCCGGGATCGGCTCCAATGGCGAGTTGATGGCAGGCACTGGCTCGCGCCAGGGCTCGCTGGCACTGCTCAATCTGGAGCTCGGCCCGCTCGAAGGGCTGCTGCTGCACCTGTGAGAGGCGGCGCGCCGGCGATCGGTGCTGTAATACCGGGCGCATGAGTTCCAACCGCCCGCCGGATCGCGGCAACGACCCCGCCAAGCCGCGCGTCGATCCCCTGCTCGAGGTCCGCGAGAAGCGACGCGGGCAGCGCATGGGTGACTCGTACGTTCGCATCGTGCGGCCCTTCGAGAACGAGTTCGAGCGCGAGGAGGGTCGCCTGGTGGCGACCGAGCGCACCGTCCTGCAGCGGAGCGGCTGGAC
>JBDTMU010000049.1:0-8711 GCA_039934115.1 Chloroflexota bacterium
AGGTGATCCCGGCCGACATCGTGACCCTCACCGTCCTGGAGCGCGAGACCGGGCGCTACCTCCTGCGCGCGATGACCGATGTCGACCCGTCGATCCTCGGCCGCGAGATCAAGCCCGGCGAGGGCCTGGCAGGGCGCGCCATTCGTGACCGAACGGTCGTGGTCGACGACAACTTTGACCGGGACCGTTACCCGGTCGCCTACCGAGACTCAGCGGAGCCGATGCCACTGCTGGGCGCCGGTGTGCCGCTGCTGCGCGAGGGCGTGGTGGTGGGCGCCATCTCGATCCTGCGCCGAGATCGGTCTGATCTCTTCCGCCCGATCGAGCACGAGGCGATGGATCTGCTGGCCGGCCACGCCGGGCTGGCCATCTCGAATGCGTTCCTGCACGCCGAGGTTGAGCAGCTCGCAACGCACGATCCATTGACCGGGCTCTACAACCGGCGCTACTTCGACGAGGCGCTGACGCGCGTGATCGCATCCTGGCGGCGCTCGCTGAAGGGGGAGCACCGTCCGGTCGCGGCGATCATGTTCGACCTCGATCACTTCGGCGACTTCAACAAGCAGCACGGCCATCAGATCGGCGACGAGGTGCTGCGGACGTTCGCGAGCCTGCTGCGCCGCCGGTTCCGCGACGCGGACCTGGTTGCGCGCTTCGGCGGCGAGGAGTTCGTGGTCGTCCTGGAGGGAGCGACGCGCGAGGCCGCCGTCGCGATTGCCGAGGAGATCCGAGCGGCCCTGGCCAACACGCCCGTCAGGGGCGACGATGGCACGCAGCTGCCTGTCACCGTCTCGGCAGGCTGTGCCGAGCTCGACGAGGCGGAGCCGACGCGTGAGCAGCTGTTGCGAACGGCGGACGTGGCCCTCTTCATGGCCAAGCGCGCCGGGCGGAACCGGGTCGTCGCGGCCTAGGCTGCTCCGACGGACCTGGAAGGCCTCCGCGTCCCAATCATCGCCGGCGCCGCGCTAGTTCTCTCCTGTGGGGGCTTATGCCAAGTTAACGAGCGCGTTCTCAGCTCGCGAGCGCGCAATTCTCAATGGCAGAGAGGTAGGCCATCGGAGAGATCTCCAGGCGGCTGCGCGCTGGCCGTAAGCCCCCCGCGGGTGAGAATTAACGATCGAGAGACGTCGGCGGCCTAGGCCGTCTCTCCGGAGATCTCGTAGGCGCCGAGCCGGCGGATTGCGATCACGGTCGCGATGACGAGGATCCCCGCCGCCACCACGACCGCCGAGGTCAGGCTGAGCGGCGCGTCGAAGATGTCGGCCGGAATGCCCCCGATGGCATCGGCGAAGGCCAGGGTCAGCTGCCGGATGCTGAAGGTGCGCGTCCCGGCGAAGAGCCCCGCCAGCAGCCCCTCCCAGATCAGCACGTAGGCGAGGCCGAAGACCAGCGCCCGGCCGGTGACCAGGCTCACCGCCACGAAGATGGCGCAGTACAGCAGCGAGCCGATCGCCGCACCGGCCGTCATCCCGACGACCAGGCCCTCGCCCAGCCCGCCGGCCGCGATGAGGCCGGCCAGCAGCATCGGTCCGCAGGTGAGCGCGGCCGAGCAGAGGGCCGCCACCGCCAGCTTGGTGAGCACGAGGGTCGATCGGTTGATCGGCTTGGCCAGCAGGAAGATGGCGGTCCCGTCCTCGAGCTCGGCGCCGATCGCCCCGGTCCCGAAGATCAGCGCCACCAGCGGCATGAGCGTGCCGATTCCCAGGTTGCTGAGCAGTCCGGCGGTGAAGGGGAGCGCGCGCGCCTCCTCGCCGGCGAGTCGGAAGATCCCCGCTGCAAGCACCAGCACGCCGCCCAGCAGCAGGAGCAGCAGCGTCCGTCGCCGGGAGAGAAGCTGGCGCAAGGTGATCCGGGCGATGACGCCGTTCACCTGCGCACCAGGTAGCTGAAGACCGACTCGAGCGACTCGTCCGTGGGGAGGAGCTCGTGCAGGCTGATCTGGTGGCGCCGCGCAATCCCGCTCACCGCTCGGCTGAACGCCCCGAAGTCGTTGGTGCGGACCGTCAGCAGTCCGCCGTCGAGCGCCGCCCCGGCGATCGTCGGCTCGGCCAGGAGCGCCGAGGCGAGCGCCCTGTCATTCGAGGAGCGCAGGGTGAAGGTGTGTGGGCGATCGGTCATCAGCCTGCGAATCTCCCGGAAGTCGCCGGACGCCGCTAGTCGCCCGGAGACGATCACCAGCACCCGCCCGGCGAGTCGCTCCACCTCCTCGAGGATGTGCGAGGAGAAGAGGATGGTGCGCCCCTCGGCCGCCATGGTGTGCAGCAGGTCCATCATGTGCAGCCGCTGCCGGGGATCCATCCCGTTGAAGGGCTCGTCGAGGAGCAGGATCGGCGGGTCATGGACCAGCGCGGCGGCCACCTTGGCGCGCTGCCGCATCCCCTTCGAATAGGTACCGATCGGCCGGTCGGCCGCGTCCTCGAGCTCTACGAGGCCGATGGCCCGCGCCGCTGCCTCCGCCGCCTGCGCCGGTGCCATCCCCTGCAGCCGGGCATTGGCCTCCGCGAACTCCCGGCCGGTGAGGAACGGGTAGACCGCCTCGCGCTCCGGGACCAGGCCGATGCGCCGGTACATCTCCGGGTGGCGCCAGGACGGCGAGCCTCCAATCGTCACGCTGCCCGATGAAGGAGCCAGGAAGCCGCCGACCATGTGCAGGATCGTCGACTTGCCGGCACCGTTCGGCCCCAGCAGGCCGGTCACGCCCCCATCCAGCCGGAAGCTGATGTCGTTGACCGCCACGACGTTGCCGTACCAGCGCGAGACGTTGGTCAGCTCGACCGCCTCGGCGCTCGCGACCGTCGCCTGGCTCATGCCGAGATCCGCCGATAGCGCCAGAGCACGGCCGCGATCCCGATCAGGGTGAAGGCCGCCGTCAGGACGCCGAAGACCCACAGGTCGAGGTCGGCGCGGGGGACCGGCGAATCGGGAATGGTGTTCCCGACCAGCCAGTCGCGGGTCCCGTCGAGCAGCACCCACGGGTTGAGGAGCGGCGCCACCTGGGACAGGCGCCCACGGCCCGCCTCGGACAGGATGCCCCCCACCGCACCGGTCACGAGGTAGACGGCGATGATCGCGCCGGTCGCATATGCACGGCGGGGCGTGAACGAGGCGATCGCCATCCCTAGTGCCGCCAGCGGAACCGCGTGGATCGTCGGCGAGCCGATGATCTGCGGCAGGTTCTCCAGCTGGTCGCCGAAGGCGGCAACCACGTCAGACGCGGCGAAGATCGACGCAAAGAGGATGACCAGCAGCGGGGCCAGGGCCAGCATGAAGAGCGCCGCCGCCAGGGCGCCCAGCTTGGCCAGCGCATAGTCGCTCCGCGCCAGGGCATGGCTGAAGTACAGCGAAAGCACGTGGTTGCGCTGGTCGCTGCTGACCAGCTCGGGCGCCTGCGCCGCCACGAAGAGGGCGAGGATTGGCGATAGGTCCCAGAGGTAGTTGTCGTAGTTGAAGGGCGAGAGACCGCCCGGCGCAATGGCCTGGATCGCCCCCGCCACCGCGGCAGGCACGATCATGATCGCGCTCAATCCCCACGGCACGACCTTTGAGCGGCCGGAGCGACCGAGCCCGAAGGCGGCGCGCAGGCTTGCCCAGAAGAGCGTCGCGAAGGCTGCCCTGCGGCCCAGCCGCGGCCCGTCGTAGCCGCGGTAGCCCAGGTCGTAGATCGCCCCGGTCGCGCTCTCGCGCGGCGCGACCGCCGCCTCACGCCGTGTCATTGGTCCGACCCTCCACGCGGAACAGATCCTCGAGCCGATGGCGCCGCTGCTCGAGCCGGGTGAGAGAGAGCCCCATCTCATCGATCACGTCGCGCACGATGTCGTACGGCCGCTCGTCGGGGCAGTCGACCAGGACGCTGCGTCCATCCGCGACGGCGGTCAGGCCGGCGGCCACCAGGCGTTCCGCCAGCGCATCGGCCCCCTCCTCGACCTCCACCCCCAGCGTACCGGTGCGCTCCACGAAGCTCGAGATCGGGGCCGACTGCAGCAGTTTGCCGGCGTCGATGGCAAGCAGGTAGGTGCAAACACGCTCGATCTCGCCGAGCAGATGGCTGGCGACGACGGTGGCGATCCCGAATTCGGTCCCGGTGCGATGCACCAGGTCGAGCATCTCGTCCCTGCCGGCCGGGTCGAGGCCGTTGGTCGGCTCGTCCAGAAGGAGCAGCTTCGGGTCGTGGACGATCGCCTGCGCCAGCTTCACCCGCTGCTTCATGCCGGTCGAGTACCCGCCGATCGGGCGGTAGCGCTCTTCGTACAGCCCGACATGGCGGAGCACCTCCGCGGTTCGCTCGCGCGCGGCCGCCGGCGGGAGCCCCGCCATGCGGCCCATGTGGCTGACGAACTCGGTGGCCGACACGTCGGGCGGCAGGCAGTCGTGCTCCGGAAGGTAGCCGACGTACTGGCGGATCTCCGGCCCGCGCGTTGCCACGTCCATGTCCATGACTGTCGCGCTGCCGCTGGTTGGCTTCAGGAGGCCGAGCAGGATCTTGAGGAGCGTGCTCTTGCCTGCGCCGTTGGCGCCGACGAGGCCGATGATCCCCGGCTCCACGTCGAGGGTCAGCCCATCCAGGGCAGTGACCGAGGACCCGTAACGCTTCGTCAGCGAGGTGGTCGAGATGAGGGGCATCGCCGCCGAGTCTAGCCGCGGGCCGCTACATGTGCGGCAGGTACTCCGGGTCGAAGAACCGCTTGGGGTCGTCGAGGAACTCGAGCTTGCAGCCGCGCCCGCAGAAGTAGTAGCTCTGCCCCTCGTGCTCAGCCGTCAGTCCGGCCGCCTGCGCCACCTCCGGGTTGATGGTCATGCCGCAGACCGGATCGTGCGGCTGGGTGGTTGTCTCAAGGATCTCCATCGGTTCATTCGTCCTTTCAGCTGGGTCGGAAGCGCCTGAGTCGGAGCGAGTTGGTCACCACGCTGACGCTCGAGAGAGCCATGGCACCGGCGGCGAGAGCGGGGGAGAGGAGCCAGCCGGTGAGCGGGAAGAGGGCGCCGGCGGCAACCGGGATAAGGACCAGGTTGTAGCCGAAGGCCCAGGCCAGGTTCTGGCGAATGGTTCGCATCGTCGCCCGGGAGAGCCGGATCGCCGCGGGCACCGCACGCAGGTCGTCCCCGACGAGCGTGATGTCCGAGGCTTCGACCGCGACGTCCGCACCGGTCCCGATCGCCACGCCCAGGTCGGACTGCGCCAGCGCAGGCGCATCGTTGATGCCGTCGCCGACCATGGCGACCACGGCTCCTGCGGCCTGCAGCTCCATGACCTTGGCCGCCTTCTCGCCTGGACGAACCTCGGCCAGGATCCGATCCGGCGTGATCCCGACCTCTGCGCCGATCGCCTCCGCCACTGCGGCTCGATCGCCGGTCAGCATCCAGACCTCGAGTCCGGCTGCCTGCATGCGGTGCACCGCCTCCGCCGACTCCGGCTTGACGGTGTCGGCGATGGCGACGAGCCCGATCGCCACCCCGTCCACCGCCACGAGCACCGGGGTGTGGCCGTTCGTCGCGGCCTCGCGCGCGAGCGCCTCGACCGGCTGGACATCCACGCCCTGTTCGACCAGCAACCGCTCGCTGCCGATGACCAATCGCCGGCCCTCGACCGTCGCCTGGATGCCTCCGCCAGGGACCGAGACGAAGCCCGTTGCAAGCGGCAGCTCGATTGCTCGCTCGGTTGCCAGGCGCACGATCGCCTCCGCCAGCGGATGTTCGCTACCGCGCTCGGCCGCGGCGGCCTGGCGCAGCAGCTCCGACTCCGTCGTGCCGGGCGAAGGTCGCAGCTCGACGACGGATGGCAGCCCCTGTGTAATCGTGCCGGTCTTGTCGAGGATGACGGCGGTGATCCGTTGCGCCTGCTCGAGCGCCGCGCCGTCACGCACCAGGATCCCGGCCTCGGCGCCCTTTGCGGTCCCGACCATGATGGCGGTGGGAGTGGCCAGCCCCATCGCGCACGGGCAGGCGATGATCAGGACGGCCACCGCCGCGGTCAGCGCCCCCGGCAGCCTCGGCTCGGGGCCGAGCAGCAGCCAGAGGCCGAATGCGGCTGCCGCCACCAGCACGACCACTGGCACGAAGCGGGCCGTGACCTGGTCGACCACCCGCTGGATGGGGGCCTTTGAGCCCTGCGCCTGCTCGACCAGGCGAGCGATCTGGGCCAGCGTGGTGTCGGTGCCCACCCGCTCCGCGCGCATCACGAACGAGCCCGACGCGTTCATGGTCGCGCCCGTCACCCGGTCACCCTCGCGCTTGTCGACGGGGAGCGACTCCCCGGTGAGCATCGACTCATCGACCGCCGACGCACCCTCGACGATCGAGCCGTCGGCCGGCACGCGCTCCCCCGGTCGGACCCGGAGAAGATCGCCGGCACGGACCTCATCGATCGGCAGATCGGCTTCGCGCCCGTCGCGCAGGACTCGTGCCGTCGTCGGACGCAGCTTGAGAAGGGCCTTGACGGCGCCCGCGGCCTGGCTCTTGGCGCGTGCCTCGAGCCATCGACCCAGCAGGACCAGGCCGATGATCACCGCTGCGCTGTCGAAATACGTCGGATCCGCGGAGCCGATGAGCGTGATCGCCAGCGAGTAGGCGTAGGCCGCCAGCGTCCCGAGCGACACGAGGGTGTCCATCGTCAGCTCACCGTGGCGCAGGCCCCTGGCCGCAGCGGCCAGGAAGCGCTGGCCGAAGACGAACTGGACGACCGTGGCCGGTGCGAGCATCCAGACGTTGACACGCTCCATCGGCAATGGGACGCCGCCCGGCCAGAGGGAGACGACCATCATTGCCAGGCCGATGGCGGTCGCCAGCAGCGCGTCGCGCAGCAGCGCACGACGCTCGGTCTCGCGCGCATGCTCGGCCTCATCCCTGGCTCCCTCGCCCGCGGACGCCAGCGCCGCCACCTCATAGCCCGCGGCCTCAATGGCGGCAACGATCCCGCTCCGGTCGATGCGCCGCGGATCAAATTGCACGGTGGCGCGCTCCGTGGCCAGGTTGACCGCGGCGTCCTCGACGCCATCGGCGCGCGCCAGGAAGCGCTCGATGCGGGTCACGCACGATGCGCAGGTCATGCCAATGACGGGGAGCGAAAGTTCAGTCAGGGGAGTGGCGGCGGGGCTGGTCATCGGGTCTTCAGGATACTACAGGGGAGTATCTGAACCCACCGCTGGGAGAGGCGCGGCTCCCCCCGGCGCAACGCACGCTACGCTGGCCCCCGCATGAAGGCGCTCCTGTTGACCAACGAGTACCCGCCCAACGTCTACGGCGGCGCGGGGATGCATGTGGCCGAGCTGTCGCGCCAGCTGCGAACCCTGGTCTCGCTGGAGGTCCGGACGTTCGGCGACCAGCGCGAGGAGGGACCGGGCTGGCTGGTCCGAGGCTACCCGGCGCCGGCCGGGCAAGGATCTGGCGACGAACGCCTCCGCCCGGCCTGGGATGCCTTCGCACGCTGCCTCGCCATGGCGGCCGACCCCACCGACGCCGACCTCGTGCACTGCCACACCTGGTACACCCACCTCGGCGGCCTGCTGGTCCAGCAAGCGAACTCGGTCCCGCTGGTCATCACGGTGCATTCCCTGGAGCCGCTCCGACCCTGGAAGCGCGAGCAGCTGGGTGGCGGCTACGACCTCTCCAGCTGGGTGGAGCGCACCGCCCTCGAGTCGGCCGACGCCGTGATCGCTGTGAGCCAGGGAACGCGCGACGACGTCCTCCGCCATTTCGCCGTGAAGCCGGAGCGGGTGCACGTCATCCACAACGGGATCGACGCCGAGTTCTTTGCGCCCGATTCCGCCACCGATGCGCTGGAAGGCCACGGCATCGATGCTGGCCGCCCGTACGTGCTCTTCGTGGGACGCATCACGCGCCAGAAGGGGATCGTGCATCTCGTCCGAGCCATCGGCCAGCTCGATCCCGACGTCGGCGTGGTCCTGGCAGCCGGGCAGCCGGACACCCCGGAGCTCGCCGCCGAGGTCGAGGCCGGCGTGACGGCCGCCCAGCGCGAGCGGCCGAACGTGGTGTGGATCCCCGAGATGCTCAGCCGCGAGGAGATCCGGCAGCTCTACAGCCATGCGGCGATCTTCGTGTGCCCATCGGTCTATGAGCCGTTCGGGATCACCAACCTCGAGGCAATGGCCTGCGAGCGTCCGGTGGTGGCGACCGCGGTGGGCGGCATCCCGGAGGTGGTAGTCGACGGCGAGACGGGGGTGCTGGTGCCAGTGACGTTCAGCCCTGATGAGCCGATGAGCCCTGCCGACCCAACTCAGCTTGCCGGCGACCTGGCGGCTGCCATCAACGCGCTGATGGCCGATCCGGCGCTTCGGACGCGTATGGGAGCCGCCGGTCGACGACGGGCCGTCGAGCAGTTCAGCTGGTCGTCGATCGCTGCGCAGACGGTGGCCCTGTACGGCACGCTGCGAGGGTCGGCTGGCATGCCGCCTCCATGACCGGCCCGATCGTGGCGGCGCACGACCTTCGCAAGCGCTACGGCAGCCTTCAGGCCGTCGATGGCGTCAGCTTCGAGATCGCCGAGGGCGAGGTCTTCGGGATCCTCGGCCCCAACGGCGCGGGCAAGACGACCACGCTCGAGATGATCGAGGGGATGCGGCCGATCGACTCCGGAAGCGCCATGGTCGACGGGATCGATGTCACGCATGACCCCCGGGGGGTGAAGGCCCGAATCGGGATTCAGCTCCAGGCATCGAGCTTCTTCGACGAGCTGAACCTGGTCGAGCTGCTCGAGC
>JBDTMU010000050.1:0-8632 GCA_039934115.1 Chloroflexota bacterium
GCGAGCGGACCCAGGAGGAGTTCTTCCACACCTTCAACACGATCCACGAGGCCGGGAAGCAGATCGTCCTGTCCAGCGACCGTCCGCCGAAGGCGATCACCACCCTGGAGGAGCGGCTCCGCTCCCGGTTCGAGTGGGGCCTGATCGCCGACCTCACCCCGCCGGACCTCGAGACCCGCATCGCGATCCTGCGCAGCAAGGCCGAGGACCAGCTCAACCTGATCCCGGCCGAGGTGATCGAGTTCATCGCGCGCAAGGTGGTGAGCAACGTCCGCGAGCTGGAGGGAGCGCTCAACCGGGTTGTGGCCTACGCCTCGATGTCGGGGATGCCGATCAACAACGAACTGGCCAGCGCGGTCCTCTCCAACGTCATGTACAACCCCAAGAAGCGCTCCATCACGCCGCAGCGCATCGTGCGCGCGGTCGCCGATTACTACGGCGTGAACCTGGACCAGCTGCGCTCATCGAAGCGCGACAAGGCAATCGTGGTACCGCGCCAGATCGCGATGTACCTGATCCGCGAAGAGACGGACATCTCCCTGCTGCGCATCGGCGCCGAGCTCGGAGGGCGCGACCATTCGACCGTCCTGCACGCCTACGACAAGATCGCGCGGGAGCTTGCCGAGAACGACGAGATGCGCCGCGAGGTTAGCGCGGTGCGGGAGATGATCTACTCCGAGTGACCCGACCCCGGGTCGTGGACAAGCCGGCCAGGATTGTGGAGAAATGTAAGGCGGCGTGGACGAACCTGCCGGGTCGCCGGAGGCAGACGGGAGGTTGTCAACGGGGTGGGGCGAGCCATCCACAGCAAGGGCTCATCACCGGGACGGATGCCCACCGACGGGAGGCAGTTATCGGCACAGGGGCCGAGCACGGACGAGCGTGACGATCCACACCGTCCACACGCCTACTGGAGACGGCTACGGATGAGTATTCTTCTCTTCGATTCATAGAGTGCCGCTCAGGCCAGTGGAGAACCCCATGGTCGTCAAGGATGAGGTCGGAATGAACGTATCGGTCATGCAGGAGAACCTTGCGCGCGGCCTGGGAGTGGTGGGGCGTGCCGTCACCAGCAGAGCTACCCTGCCGGTGCTGGCCAACGTCCTGCTCAAGACCGAGAACGCCGGCCTCAAGCTGACCGCCACCAATCTCGAGATCGGGATCAACTGCTGGGTTCCCGGCAAGGTCACCGATGAAGGGGAGATCACGGTGCCGGCGAAGCTCCTCACCGAGCTCGTCTCATCGCTCCCGAACCAGCGCATCGACCTCCAATTCTCGGCCAAAGACCGTACCCTCAAAGTGACCTCTGGAGGGAGCCGCTCCTCGATCAAGGGGATCGAGGCTGACGAGTTCCCGGTGGTGGCCGCCATCGGCGATACGCCAATCACCAGCGCGGATTCGCGGACGCTGCGCGAGGCCCTCGGGGAGGTCGTCTTCGCAGCGGCCAGCGACGAGAGCCGCCCGATCCTGACCGGCGTGCTGACCCGGCTGGCCGGTGATCGAATGACGCTCGCCGCGGCAGACAACTACCGCATCGCGGTCCGCGGCCTGGCGCTCGCCAAGCCGGTCACCCCGGAGATCATCATCGTGGTGCCGGCCCGCTCCTACGCGGAGCTGATGCGGATCATGCCGGATTCCGAAGAGTCGATCGAGATCACCGTCACGCCAAACAAGAGCCAGATCCTGTTTCACGTGAACGGGATCGATCTGGTCAGCCGGCTGATCGAGGGGCAGTTCCCGAATTACGAGCCGGTGATCCCGACCGGACACACCAGCCGCGCGGTGCTGGATCGGGAGGCGTTCCTGGCGGGGGCTCGACGCGCAAGCATCTTCGCGCGCGACAGCGCCAACATCGTCAAGATCGAGATCGGCGGCGAGGCGGCGGAGGGTGTATCTATCACGGCACACGCGGCCGATGTCGGGGATGCGGCGGACGCGCTGGAGGCCAGCATCGATGGCCAACCGACCAGCATCGCCTTCAACGCGCGCTACCTGATCGACGTGCTGAGCAACCTGGGAGCCGAGCAGGCGGCCCTGGAGCTCTCCGGTCCCCTGGCGCCAGGTGTCATCCGTGGGGTCGGCAAGGACGACTACGTGCACGTGATCATGCCGGTCCGGACCGCATCCTAGGGAGCGCGGCCACGCCGGTGGCCGGAGCAGAGCGGTGCGCCTGACCCGACTCCTTCTCGAGGACTTCCGCAGCTACGCCAGCGCGGAGCTTCACCCGGAACCGGGCCTTACCATCGTGGCCGGCCCGAATGGTGCGGGCAAGACCAACCTGCTCGAGGCGGTCTTCGTCGCCGTGACGGGGCGCTCACATCGTGCGGGCTCGGACGCCGAGCTGGTTCGCCACTCAAGGCCGTTTGCCAGGGTGCGGCTCGACCTGTCCGATCCGCAGGGCGCGACGGCACGGGTCGAGCTCCTGGTGCCAGCCGAGGACGCGCCACCGGAGCTCCGCAAGCGGGTCACTGTCAACGGCCTCCCGCGGCGCGCCTCCGCGATCGGCGACACTGTTCGCGTCGTCCTCTTCCGCCCGGAGGAGATGCTGCTCCTGGTCGGCGCCCCGTCCGAGCGGCGTCGATTCATGGACGCCATCCTCGCCCAACGCCATCGCGCCGCGGCCCGCGACCTGGCCGAGCTGGGGCGGGTCCTTGCCCAGCGCAACGCCCTCCTCCGGGCCATCCGCCGCGAGGAGGCGACGCCCGACAACCTCTCCTTCTGGGACGAGCAGCTCGCCCTGGTCGGTGCGCGGGTGCTCCGGGCCAGGCTGGCCCTGGTGGCCGACCTTGCCGCCCGCATTCCCGCGCTTCACGACGCGGTGGCCCCGGTCGACGAGCGTGGCGAGCGGGTCCGTCTCACGTATGCCGACACGCTCAAGGATGCCTGGCCGGAGCGGCCCGCCGCGAGCGGGGCCGCGCCACCTCTCGAGGAGCTCGAGGCAGCATACCGGCGGCGGATCACCGAGGTCCGAGAGAAGGAGCTGTGGAACGGGGTCTCGCTGGTGGGGCCGCACCGCGACGACCTGCGGGTCGAGCTCGCGGGCCGCGAGGTGGCAACCCACGCCAGCCGCGGGCAGCAGCGGACGATCATCCTGGCCCTGAAGCTGGCCGAGACGGACCTGCTGGGAGCGGATGACGCCCCTACGCCCATCGTCCTGCTGGACGACGTCTTCTCCGAGCTGGACGCGGATCGCTCCGACCGGTCCCTCTCGCTCCTTCTCGAGCGGGGCCAGGTGCTGGTCACGATGGCCGACCTGGCGACGCTCCCCGCCGGACGGAGGGGCGTCACCATCTGGCAGGTCGGCGAGGGCCGCCTCTCCCAGGCGCCGCGCGTGGCATGAGCCGCACCGAGGAGGCCGCCAGTGCTGTGCAGCGAGCCCTGCTTGCCTGCATGGGTCCCGGGGCCGCCGAACAGATCGCGCTGGCCCAGGCGCGGCTCGCCTGGCAGGAGGCCGTCGCCGCGGCCGGGCTCGAGCGGGGCGGCCTCTCTTCTCGCCTGATCACCGTGCGCGCCGGGACAGCCCAGGTGGAGGCCTCCGAGCCGATCCTGGCGCAGGAGCTCGGACTGCGCGCCGAGGCGCTCATGGCGGCCGCCAACCAGCGCATGGACGGTCGGCCGGGGGCGACCATCGTCCTCACCCGGATCACCGTTTCGGTGGCTCGTTCTGGGGGTGGCCGCTCCCTATAATCGGGCGCGTCGCCGTCCTTCGCTCGAGTCCGCGGATTCCCGATGAGCAACCGCCTGGCCACCCGTATCGGCCTGTTGGCCGGCGAGGACCGCGCCCCCGACGCGCTCGACCTGGTTCGCTTCCGCGAGCCGACGGTCGGGTCGGAGGTCCGCACCAAGGGCAGCCTCTTCCTGCTCGCGCAGGTCACCGGCGGCGAGGCGGCGCTGGGTCGCGCCGCGGCCGAGGCCCTCGAGACGATCGAGCGGGACTACTACTACGACCTCTCCGCCGGCGCCACGGGAGCCATCGGCAAGGCGCTCATGGCGGCCAACCGGCTCCTCTACCACCAGCGATCGCGGCTCGGGCTGACCCGCCGCGGAGGGGTGAGCGTCGTCGCCCTGGTCGTTCGCGGGCGCGAGGGGCACGTGGCGAAGCTCGGGCCAGCCGCCGCGGTCATCCTGCGGGGCGAGCGGATGTTCGAGCTGCCGCCCCCTCCGTCCGTGGATCAGGAGGATCCGCGCGTTCGCGAGCGTCGCGTCGCCGAGTCGCTTGGTGAGGCGCTCGAGATCAAGCCGTACACCTGGGAGGGCGAGCTGGCGGCCGGCGACCGGGTCGCGCTCCTGTCGCGCAACGTGGTTCAGGTGGTCGGCGTCGAGGAGGTCCAACGCGCCCTGGCGACCCTTCGCCCGGCGGCCGCGGTCGAGCACCTGCGCCAGCTCTTCCAGATCCGAGGCGGCCAGGGCTCCGACGGGCTGCTGGCGATCGAGCTGATCGAGCTGGCGGCGACGGCTGCCACGCACCAGCTCGAGCCGGTCCACCCCCACGAGGAGCTGGCCGGCCTCCCCGACCGCAGCCCGGTCCCGCTGGCAGATGCGATCGGCCGCCTGCTGCACCGCGGTGGCGATGCGATCGACGCCGGGCAGCGGGCGCTGGCGCGCGGGCTGCTGGTGGGGGTCAACATGGCGCTCGCCTTCGTGCCGCGCCGGCGTGCCCATTATCCGACCAGCATCCCTCGTACCGCGCTCCGTGAAGAAGGGCGCCGGCGACGCCGCGGGCTGCTCGGGATCGGCGCAGTGGCGGCCCTGCTGGCGGTCGGCGCGAGTGTGGCCAGCCTGCCCAACCCGCGCCCCACCGACGCCATCCTGCGAGCCTCGATCGCCCGGGCGGCAATCGCTGAGACCATCGACCTGCTCGGCACGGTCGAGGAACGGGTGGACGGGCGCGACCTGATCGACCGCGATCCGACGCGCGCGGCGGCGCTCCTCACCGACTCGCTGGCGGCCATCGGGCGAGCCTCCGATGCCGGCGTGGCACCGGTCTCGCTCGACCCCTTGCGTGGCCGCGTCGAGCGTGGCCTGGACACGATCTTCGCCGTTGGGCGGCTCCTGCAGAGCAGCACCGTGGTCGACCTGGCAGCTGCCTTCACGGCGACCGACCCGGTCGACATGGTGATGGCCAGCGACGGCTCGCTGTGGGTCGCGGAGGTCGGTCGGGGACGGGTGATCCGGGTCGATCCGGCGACTGGGGAGGCGACCGTCCTGTATCGGGCCGGCCAGCAGCTCGGCGGCGTGACCGCCGGGGCCCCGTGGATGATCGCCACCGCGGCGACCGACGTGGTGGTCCTTGATCGCGACCGGCAGGCGTGGCGCTTCGACCTCGTCGAGCAGGTGGCGCACCCGCTGGGGCTGCCCGGCATCGCCGCCGTCTCGACCGAGAGCTACCTGCTGACCGCGCTCCAGCATCGGCCGCCGCTGGAGATCTTCAATCTGTACCTGGTCGACGCCGCGAGGGGCGACGTGCTCAAGTGGACCCCCGGAGACGTGATCCCGGTCCGCTACCCGGATCCGCCGGAGCCATTCCTCGTCGAGCCACCGGACCTGCCCGCCGCGCAGGCGCGGGACATGTTCGCGGATGCCAACCTGTGGCTGCTCCAGCCGCGCACCGTGACGCGCGTCAACTTCGGGACGCCGCTCGCACAGGAGGACTACTCCCTCGACGCGCCGCCCGACGGCACCCTTCGCCCGGACCTCGACTATCGGCTCCTCGATGGCGCGACGATCGGCGACCGCGAGACCTTCTACGTGTACGACGCGGCCGGTGCGAGGATCCTCGCCTACCAGCGTGCCGACGGCTCCTTCCTGCGCCAATGGCTCGCGCCGCGCAGTGGCCCGCAGGCCGGGCTGCTGGACGAGGTCCGGGGCCTCAGCGTGGCCTCGGTCGCGGACGGTCCGCCGGTCGCCTACCTGCTGACGCCGACACGGATCGTCCGCGTCGTCCTCGAGTAGCAACATCTAGAATCGGCCGGTGAGGCTGATCGAGATGGTCGTCGAGAGCGTGCGCGTGCACATGCTGTCGAGCCAGCACGTGGTGATCCTGAAGGAGTCCGATCGGGAGCGGTATCTGCCGATCTGGATCGGCCCATCAGAGGCCAACGCCATCGCCATGCGACTGCAGGGCCTCAACGCGGAACGCCCGCTGACCCACGACCTGCTGGTCAGCATCGTGGCCGCCCTGAACTCGAGCATCAGCCGCGTCGTCGTCACCCACGTCACCGATGGCACCTTCCACGCGCGCCTCTACCTCGAGACCGCCGACGGAGGCGAGGCCGAGATTGACTCGCGCACCAGTGACGCGATCGCGGTGGCGGTGCGCACGGGGTCGACCATCTACGTCGATGAGCGAGTCCTCGACGAGGCGGGGGTGGAGCCTGACCGCGCCGAGCCAGGCGACGTGCCGGATGAGAACCTCGCCATCTTCCGGGAGTTCGTCAACTCGCTCGATGTCGACCTGGAGGGCGGAGAGAAGGGTCCGCCGAGCGAAGAGACGGGCACGTGAAGGGGACGTCGGCACGCGGAGCCCCTTGGTGCGCAGGTCGGAGCCGGTATCTCTCACCCGTGGAGTCGAACGCCGCAGAATGAACGACCGCGGAAGCCTACTTATCAGCGGGCGAGAAGTACCCTCCACAGGGAGTGGATGGGCGCACTTTCCAGCCATAAGCCCCCGCTACTGAGAGATAGCCCACCCCGAGGTCGTCGGCAGACCGGCCGATCAGGGTGGCGGCCTGCCTTGCGCCGCGCCACGGCCGAGAACCTCGTCGCGCTTCGTCCAGAGGTCCCAGCGCAGCTTCGCGAGGTCCCGGAAGGTGCGCAGGATCTTCGTGAAGCTGGCACCGGTGTTGGTGCCGGCGGCGCGGGGGAAGTGATTGACACCGACCTGGGCCATGCGGACCCCCCGCGCCCGGAGCTTGATGAGCAGCTCGGCCGACAGGAACGGCCCCTCGGCATCGAGGCGCAGCCCGTCGAAGACCTCGCGCGGGAAGAGCTTCATGGCGCAGTCGATATCGCGCACGCGCAGGCCAAAAGCCACGGACACGATCGCGTTGTAGGTCTTGGCGATGAAGATGCGGTGGAACGGGTCGCGACGCTTGATCCGGAAGCCGATCACCGCGTCGACCGGCTTCCGCTCGTCTGCCAGCCGATCCAGCAGCCGGCTCATTTCGCGCAGGTCGAACTGCAGGTCGCCGTCCGAGAAGCAGATCAGCTCGCCGCGCGCCTGCTCGAAGCCGGCCTTGATGGCGCCGCCGTAGCCGCGGTTCGGCTGGTGGTGAACCCGCACCCGCGGGTCGGCCGCGGCCAGCGCGTCAGCGAGCGCCGGCGTCTGGTCGGTGGAGCCATCGTCGATCGCCAGGACCTCGATCGAAGGGACCAATGGACCGATCTCGGAGAGTGCCAGCTCGACGGTCCGCGCGATGTTCTCCTGCTCGTTGTAGGCCGGGAAGAAGAAGGTCAGGCGCGGACGGTGGGAGGGCTCCGAATCGGTCACGCCCGGTACCGTAGCGCAACCGAGCGCCGTTAGGGGGCGTCCGAAATCCGCATGTATACTCCGGCCCAAGTTGGCGTACGACACACAGGGGCGCCGATAGCGAGGTGCCGTCACCGATGACCCGCGACTCCGTCAGGGAGCGGGGCGCGAGGCCAATCGAACGCGGCCTGCCGCTCGACCCCGCGACTCTCGTCCTCGTCCTGATCGTCCTCGGCGTGCTGCTGCGCACCGTCGTCGGCGGGTTGTACCTGCCGTATTCCGGCTTCCGGGTTGACGTGGGGGACTTCGCAATCTGGGCCGCCAGGCTGGCCGCCAATGGGCCTGGCGGGTTCTACCAGCCCGGCTACCTGGCCGACTACCCGCCCGGCTACATGTACGTGCTGTGGCTGCTGGGCGGCATCGGCGAGCTTCTGCGGCCGGTCTTCGGCCTCTCGATCACCCCCGGCCTGGTCAAGGTGCCGGGGATCCTCGCCGACGCCGGGGTCGCATGGCTCCTCTTCCTCTATGCCCGCCGCTGGGGAGACGGATGGCTGGGGTCGTGGAGCGGCGAGCGGCTTGGGGTGGTGGCGGTGGTCATCTACCTCTTCAACCCGGGAACCATCTTCGACTCGGCGGTCTGGGGCCAGGTCGACTCGGTCGGCACGCTGGTGCTGCTGGCGACCCTCTACATGCTCGCTCGCGGCTGGACAGAGGCCGCAGCGGCGGGCGCCGTGCTCGCCATGCTGGTGAAGTTCCAGTTCGGCTTCCTGATCCCGCTGGTCGCCGTGGTCGGCATCAAGCGCCATCTCTTCGGCCGCTCGTCAGACCCATACCATGCGGGCCGGGCGGACCCGATCAGGATCCTCACCTCGCTGGCGACCGGCCTCGGCACCCTGGTCCTCGTCATCCTCCCCTTCCGCCTTGCCATCTGGGCGCCCGCCGACCCCGCGCTCAGCCTCGTCGACCGCTTCATCGCGGCGAGCAACACCTACAAGGGCCTAACCGTCAATGCGTTCAACCTCTGGCGCAACCCCTGGACGGGCCTGGGCGATGTCTACCGCTGGGGATGCGACTCGCTGCCGCCGACCTGCGCAGATGGGTCGGGCACCGCCCTCACCCTCGGCACGACGCCCATCAGCTGGCAGCTCGTCGGCGCGTTGCTGT
>JBDTMU010000051.1:0-8535 GCA_039934115.1 Chloroflexota bacterium
CGATCACCACCCCCTCGTCGCGGATCCACACTTCGCGACCATCCCGGGTCCGCATCCGGTACTCGCTGACGGACCTGGCGCCGATGTCACGCCGACCGTCGAATTCCTCGTCCTCCAAGACGCGCTGGCGATCGTCGGGGTGGATGTGGCTCATCCACAGACTCGTGTCCGCCTGCCACTCGGCGGCGGTGTAGCCGAGCAGCTCCTGGATCCGGGGGCTGACGTAGTGCCAGGTAGCTTCGGCGCCAAGATCGGCGACGTACAGGACCGCCGGCAGCTCTTCGACCATGGCCCGATAACGCGCATCGGCATCCCTGAGGTCGCGGACCAGGCCACGGCGTGGTCCGACGCCCGACCAGACGAGGATGGCGATCACGCCGATCGCGCTGGCGATCGTCAGGACCGATGTCACCGCGTGCCCGCTCGGGACCAGCTCGGTGGCGAGCGTGGCAATGACGCCGATTCCCACGAGCAGCACGAGGTTGACGAGCGCGACGACCTGTCGATCGCGACGCCTCATGTCCCCGCGCCCTCCGACCTTCATTGTCACGGGTGGTGGATTGGGCTCCGTATCACCCCCGGACGGTACCCTTCCGCCCTCACCACCCGAATAGCCCGTTGGTCCCGCCCACGTTGCCGGGGCGGGCTGGATCGGGCTAGACTCAGCCTCGCCCGTTCGCCCCACCTGGAGTGCCCCGTGACCGCTCGCTCCACCGACGACCTGCGCGCCAAGATCCGCGAGGTGCCCGACTTCCCGAAGCCGGGGATCCTCTTCTATGACATCACCACCCTGCTCCGCGAGGGGGACGCGTTCCGCGAAGTGATTGACCGCATGGCCGAGGCGGTCAAGGGCGAGAAGATCGACCTCGTGGTCGGCATGGAATCCCGCGGGTTCATCTTCGCGGCGCCACTGGCCGATCGCCTGGGAGCGGGATTCGTCCCGGTGCGCAAGCTCGGAAAGCTGCCGGCCGAGACGATCGAGGTCGAGTACGACCTCGAATACGGGACCGCGACCCTCGAGATCCATCGTGACGCCATCACCCGTGGGCAGCGGGTCCTGGTGGTCGACGACCTGCTGGCCACCGGCGGCACCGTGCTCGGCACGATCGAGCTCGTGCGCCGACTGGGCGGCGAGATCGCCGGGCTCTCGTTCATGGTCGAGCTCACCGCGCTCGGCGGACGTGCCAAGCTCGGCGACTTCAAGATCTTCACGCTGCTCGCCTACTAGGGCGCGCGCCGATGGCCGCTCTCCCGATCGCCCAGCTTCGAGCCCGCTCCGTCACCGATCGGGACAAGATCGCGGCCTACCTGCGCTCGGATCGCTGCTATGCCGCCTATGCCCTCGGCGATCTCGACTCGGCGGCACGTGGCCGCTGCTCGTGGGGGATCGCCTACGGCGCCGGCGACCAGCCCATCGCGCTTGCCATGCACCACGACGGGCTCGTGCCACAGCCGCTCTTCCTGATGGGCGATCCCGACGGCTGCCGCGCCATCCTGTCCAGCGTCATCAAGCCGCGGGACGCGTTCTTCCAGGCGACCGAGGCGCTCGACGTCGTCGCCGACGAGCTTTACGAGCTCGAGCGGGCGACCGTCCTG
This sequence comes from Chloroflexota bacterium, assembly GCA_039934115.1. GTDB lineage: Bacteria > Chloroflexota > Limnocylindria > QHBO01 > QHBO01 > CF-167. Next base: position 1,597 of record JBDTMU010000051.1, read on the forward strand.
CTGCGCATGGTGGTCGATGCGCAGAGCTTCGTCCCGACGGCCGGGGCTGCCCAGCGCCTCACGGCGGACGATATCGACGACCTGAATCGGCTGTATCAGCTGGGCTTCCGCGCGGGCTTCGCTCAGGCAATCCTTGACGACGCCGTCTACTACGGGATCCGGATCCGCGGCCGGCTGGTGAGCGCTGCCGGCACGCACGTCATCAACCGTCGCGAGGGAATCGCGGTGGTCGGCAACGTGATGACCCACGCCGACTACCGTGGCCACGGCTTCGCCAGGGTGGTGACCGGCGCCGTGACGGCGGATCTGCTGGAGCAGGTCCCGGACGTGGCGCTCAACGTGCATGCCGACAACGGGCCGGCCATCGCGGCCTACTCAAGACTCGGCTACCGTGAGTACCGCCGGCTGACTGAGAGGTTGGGGCGCCGCCGTTCCGGCGGCTGGGGGTTGATGCGACCGATACGAGAGGCAATGAGAATCACGTGGCCACGAGACCAACGCTGAAGGGTGACGTTCGCGACATCGGCCTGGCCGATGCGGGGGCGCTCAAGATCGAATGGGCGGATCGCCAGATGCCGGTGCTGGCCGGGATCCGGGAGCGGTTCGCGGCGGAGCGACCGCTGGCAGGCTGGAAGATCAGCGCCTGCCTGCATGTCACCGCGGAGACCGCGAACCTGATGCGCACGCTGGCGGCTGGCGGCGCCGATGCCGTCCTCTGCTCGTCGAACCCGCTCTCCACCCAGGATGACGTTGCGGCATCACTGGTCGAGCACCACCGCATCCCCACCTTCGCGATCAAGGGGGAGGACCGCGACTCCTACTACAGCCACATCGCAGCCGCCCTCGACCACGCCCCGCAGGTGACGATGGACGACGGGGCGGATCTGGTCTCGGAGCTTCACACCAGGCGAACCGAGCTGCTCCCCGATGTCGTGGGCGGGACCGAGGAGACGACCACCGGGATTATTCGGCTGCGCGCCATGGCGGCCGCCGGCAAGCTGCGCTACCCGGTGCTGGGCGTGAACGAGGCGCTGACCAAGCACATGTTCGACAACCGTTACGGGACCGGGCAGAGCGCGATCGACGGGATCCTGCGCGCCACGAACGTCCTCATCGCCGGCAAGCAGGTGGTGGTGGGCGGCTACGGCTGGGTCGGTCGCGGGATCGCCGCCCGCGCGGCCGGCATGGGCGGCATCGTGACCGTGGTCGAGGTTGACCCGATCCGGGCGCTCGAAGCGGCGATGGACGGCTACCGGGTCACCACTGCCTCGGTCGCCGCCGAGGTTGGCGAGATCTTCATCGCCGCCACCGGCAACCTCAACGTATGGGGGGCGGCCGACTTCCCGAAGATGCGGGACGGCGCGATCCTGGCCAACGCAGGACACTTCAACGACGAGTTCGAGCTGTCCGCGCTGGAGTCGCAGGCGGCCTCGTCACGAGAGGTCCGCCCCTCCACGCGCGAATACCTGATGGCCGACGGGCGGCGCCTTTTCCTGCTGGCCGATGGGCGCCTCGTCAACCTCGGCGCCGCCGAAGGGCACCCGGCGCTGGTGATGGACATGAGCTTCGCCAACCAGGCGCTGGGCCTCGAATGGCTTCGCTCGCATGTCAACGAGCTCAAGCCGGAGGTCTACGGCATCCCCGACGAGATCGACCGCGAGGTCGCGCGACTCAAGCTGGAGTCGATGGGGATCGAGATCGACCCGATGACGAAGGCGCAGAAGGCATACAGCGAGTCCTGGGAATCGGGTACGTGACCGCCGCGTTCGACCGCTCGCCTACGGGTGGGCGTCCCACGCCGCGGTGAACTTGACGCTCTTCTGAGCTCCGGTGTTGTTGTCGACGGCGAGCGTGCTCGAGCATTCCACGTGACCCTTCAGGCCGTCGGCATCATTCTTTTCGAGCGTGAAGGTGCAGTCCGTGCCACCTCCCGCATCCGACGCCGCGATTACCGTTACGGATCCGTCTCCATAGGTGAGCCCCTGGCCGATCGTCTGGCCCTGTTGCGTATTGAGGGAGATCACCGCGCCACCCGCCGGGTTCGCAAAGTTGGCAACCCAGCCGTTCGCCGATTCGACCCACAGGCTGATGCCGCCTGCGAGGAACGGCAGCTCGCCCGAAGCCTGGTAATCACCCGTGATCTCGTAGGTGATGGAGCCGTTCGCTCCGCCCCCGCCCCCGCCGCCACCGGCGCTCGCGGCCGCCTGGCTGGGCTGGCTCCCTGTGCTGGGCTGGCTGCCCTGGCTCTGTCCCACGGAGGTTGCGTTCGGTGTGCTGGAGCAGGCTGCCGTAATGGCCGCAACGGCGAGCAGCGCAGTGAACAGGCGCAGGTGACGCATCGGTCTGCCTCCCTCGGCAAGATGAGCTGGAGAATTGGGCTGCCGGCATGCTACCTGCAACCCATGCGGATGGGAAGATCGGCGCGGTGTTGCCGCCGACGTTACACTCGGCCCCGCAATGTCCATCTCTGACGGCCACACCCTCTTCACCTCCGAGTCCGTGACGGAGGGACATCCCGACAAGCTCTGTGACCAGATCGCCGATGCGGTCCTCGACGACGTCCTCTCGCGCGACCCGGAGTCACGCGTGGCGGTCGAGGTGGCCGCCACGACCGGCCTCGTCTTCGTGCTCGGCGAGATGTCGACCAAGACCTACTGCGACGTGCAGTCGGTGGTGCGCGACACGGTCCGCCAGGTCGGCTACGACAACGCGCGCCTGGGCTTCGACTGGGAGACGTGCGGGACCATCACCGCGCTCAAGGAGCAGTCGCCCGACATCGCGCTCGGTGTCGACCACGCGCTCGAAGCCAAGCAGGGGATCGACCCGGACGAGCTCGGTGCCGGGGACCAGGGGATGATGTTCGGGTACGCCTCGGACGAGACCCCTGAGCTGATGCCGATGCCGATCCAGCTCGCCCACCAGGTGACGCGAAAGCTGGCCGAGGTGCGTCGCGCCGGCAACCTGCCATTCCTCCGCCCCGACGGCAAGAGCCAGGTGACGGTCGAGTACGACGCCGATCACCGCCCGCGCCGGGTTCACACGGTCCTGGTCAGCACCCAGCACGATCCCGAGGTTGCGCCGCTCGAGCTGGAAGAGGGGGTCCGCGAGCTCGTGATCCGCGACGCCATCGACCCTGAGCTGCTCGACGACGAGACGCGTTACCTGGTGAACCCGACCGGGCGCTTCGTGATCGGCGGCCCGATGGGCGACTCCGGCCTCTCCGGGCGCAAGATTATCGTCGACACCTACGGCGGCATGGCCCGTCACGGTGGCGGCAGCTTCAGCGGCAAGGACCCCACCAAGGTGGACCGATCGGGCGCCTACATGGCCCGCTACGTGGCCAAGAACCTGGTCGCCGCCGGCCTCGCTCAGCGATGCGAGCTGCAGCTGGCCTATGCCATCGGCGTGGCCCATCCGCTCTCGATCAACCTGCAGACCTTCGGTACCGGTGTTGTCGCCGATGCGGTCCTCGCCGATCTGGTGGAGCGCAGCTTCGACCTGCGTCCCGGCGCGATCATCGCCGGGCTCGACCTCCGACGACCGATCTACCGCCCCACCGCTGCCTACGGCCATTTCGGGCGCAGCGACCTTGACCTCCCGTGGGAGCGGACCGATCGAGCCTCCGCCCTGCGGGAGGCGGCGGGCGCGGTGGGAGTCGCTGGGGCGTCGGCCTGAGCGACGCGGTGACGCCCCGCGCCACGCCACGTTCACCGATTCGCTGGGGAGAGCCGCCGCGCGGTGGCGGCCTGGGGGCCGCATTCTCGGTCCTCGTCCTACGCCTGCGGACGATGCTCGGAGGACGGCAGGTCCCCGCCCGCCAGTCCCTGCCTGCGCTCCCGCTGGTGCTGCGTCACAGCGAGCTTGCCCAGCGCTACCTGGCCGCGGAGGGCGCGGCCGACCATCCGAGCGCAGGCGCAGCAGCTTCGACCGCCGTTGAGCACGCGATCAGCGAACGGGCCTGGTGGCCGGCCGACGTGTGGGGTCACCGCGCCCTGTGGCACTACGAGCAGGCCGGCATGGAGCTGGAGGCGACCCGCGCGGCGCGCCGGATCGGTGACGTGCGCGTGGGCGGCGGTGACCCGGCCAGCAGCCGTCGATACTACGCGGAGGCGATCAGCGAGGCGCGCGACATCGGCGCCGAGCGGGAGGAGGGCCTGGCGGCGCTCGGCATGGGGCGGGCCGAGCTCGAGCTGCGCAACGTGACTACAGCCCGCCGGTTGGGCCAGATCGCATTGGACCTGCTGGAACGCGCTGGCGCTCCGTCCCACGAGGCCGCCGCGGCGCGCGCCCTTCGGGGCGAGGAGAAAGAGGTCGGCTGATGTTTGCGATCGTCATGGCCGGTGGCTCCGGCACCCGCCTCTGGCCGCTCTCGCGGCGCTCCTCTCCCAAGCCGCTGCTGGCGCTCACCGGCGATACGAGCCTGCTGCAACAGACCGTGGCGCGCCTCGGCAATCTACTGAAGCCGCACGACATCTACATCATCACCTCCCAGGCGCACGTGCGTGCCACGCAGGCGCAGCTCCCGCAGCTGCCCCCCGACAACGTGCTGGGCGAACCACTGGCGCGCTCGACTGCGGTCGCGGCGGGGCTTGCCACGGTCCTCGCCAGGCGGGAGAGCGACGAGGTCGCCCTCGTCCTGCCCGCTGACCATTTCGTGGCCGATGAGGGTCGCTTCATCGAGGCGCTCCAGGAGGCCGCGCGGACGGCGGAGCGCGGGTACCTGGTCACCCTCGGCGTCGTCGCGACCGCCCCAGCCACCGGATACGGGTACATCAAGCAGGGAGCACCGCTTCACGCCCCGCAGCCCACCGCGCTTGTGGAGCGCTTCGTCGAGAAGCCGAGCGCCGCTGAGGCGAAGCAGATGGTCGCCGATGGCGGCTACCTGTGGAACGCCGGGATCTTCGCCTGGCGCGTGTACGCTTACCGCCAGGCGATGGAGAAGTTCCAGCCCGCGCTCGCCGAGGCGCTCGACAAGATCGGCGCGCTGCATCGCACGCCGGGCTGGCTCTCCGAGGTCCGGGAGGTCCTCGAGCCGGTGCCGGCCATCTCGATCGACGTGGGGATTGCCGAGCCGGCGGCTGCCGACGGACGCATGGCGGTGGTGCCGCTCGACGCCGGATGGAGCGACATCGGCTCATGGTCGGCCCTGCTCGAGGCGCTCTCGGCGCGCAGCGGCGCGACCCTCGTGGCGTCCGGCCAACACCTCGACCGTGGATCGGAACGGGTGCTGGTGCACGGCGGCGAGCGGCTGGTGGTGACGGTCGGCCTGCGGGACATCATCATCGTCGACACCCCCGATGCGCTGCTGGTCTGTGCCCGCGACCGTGCCGAGGAGATCAAGCCAGTCCTGGACGAGATCGCCGAGAAGGCCGGCGAGCGCTATCTCTGAGCCAATCGGCCCGGCCCCGGCGGCCACCCAGGAGGACTCCATCCCGCTCGCATGGCTGGCTCGCCTGATCGGTCGCGCCATGGCGCTCTACCTTCGGCTCGTGGCCGCGACCGCGCGAACCTCCGGACCTCCCGTCGTCCAGGGCCAGGCGCTCTTCGCCATCTGGCATGAGTCGAACCTGGTGGCTGCAACGGCGGCGTATCGACTGCGGACCACCAAGCGGGTCATCAGCTTCAGCACGCGCGGTTTCCGCGGGATCGTCATGAACACGATGCTCGAGTCGATGGGCTCGGGGGTGGTCGCGCTGCCGGAGGAGTCGAATCGAGCCGAGTCGGCAAAGCTGGCCAGGGAACTGGCCCGCATCGGCCGCGAGGGCTCCAGCCTGGTTGTCAGCTGCGACGGTCCGATGGGACCGTACCGAGTCGCCAAGCCAGGGGTCCTGATCGTTTCCCGCGAGTCGGGCATCCCGATCCAGCCGTGGGCCGTCGCCATTCGGCCGCCGTGGCGCCTGAACGGACGCTGGGATCGCCACCTCGTTCCCGTCCCGTTCTGCCGAATGCGGGTCGAGCAGGGCGCGCCGATCCGGATCGCGCCGAGGGAGCCGCTCAAGCCACGCCTTGCCGAGCTCCAGGTGGCGCTGGATGGCGTGCAGGCCCTCGCCGACCGCCGGATGGCGGCGCGCCGGCGCCGTACGATAGGGGCCTCGTGACCAGGATCAAGTTCGGCACCGATGGCTGGCGGGCCGCGATCGCCGAGGACTTCACCTTCCACAACGTGCGCCGTTGCGCCCGCGGCGTGGCCGAGTACCTGGCCGCCGAGGGGACCGCGGACCGCGGCGTGGTCGTCTGCCACGACCGTCGATTTGCATCCGAGTATTTCGCCCGGGCATGCGTCGAGGTGCTCGCCGCCCATGACATCCGCTCGTTCATGCCGCCCGACGCGGTCCCGACCCAGGTCGGCAGCTTCTTCACCCGCGAGATGGGTGCAGGTGCCGGGATCGTGATCACCGCCAGCCACAATCCATGGACCGACAACGGCTTCAAGGTCAAGGCCAACACCGGCGGCGCCGCCGCTCCCGAGATGCTGGCCGGGATCGAGGCGACCATGGATCGCCATCCCGAGGACGAGCTCCCGCCTCGTCGCGATTACGCCGATGCCCTCGCGGCCGGCCTGGTGGAGACCTTCGATCCATATCCCCGCTTTCGGGAGCAGCTTGCCAGCATCGTCGACCTGGAGCGGGTCCGGGCTGCCCAGGGCCGCGTCCTGGTCGAGCCGATGTACGGATCGGGCGCCGGCTGGTTCACACGACTGCTTGGCGGTGGCGGGCTCACCATCAACGAGCTGCACACCGAGCGCAACCCGTTCTTCGGTGGCGTCAACCCCGAGCCGATCCGCCCCAATATCGACGCCTGGCTGGACGAGATCCCGCGCTGGGGCGCCGACATCGGGATCGCGTTCGACGGCGACGCGGACCGCGTCGGAATGGCGACCGAGGAGGGCGTCTTCGTCAACCAGCTCCAGGTCTACGGGCTCCTGTACTGGTACCTGCT
>JBDTMU010000052.1:0-8424 GCA_039934115.1 Chloroflexota bacterium
GGCGCCAGCTGCTCCACGATGTGGGCCACATCGGCGGGGTGAAGGGTGCCAAGCGCCTCGTGTGGAACACGCAGCTTCAGGCTCGAGACGCTCGACTCGACCGGGTCGACGTCCTCCCACTCGATGTAGTTCTCCGCCTCGAGGTGCATGGCGCGGGCCAAACGCTCGCCGGGACCGGAGAGACCGAGCCGGCGCAGGATGCCCGCCAGCCCGACATCAACCGCAACGAGGCGCAGCCGCCCGTCCACGGGTGCGAGCTGGATGTCGTTGACGCGGACGATCTTGCGGTCCTCGACGTCCACGATCTGCTTGTCGAGCAGGTCGAGCCAGAGGCGGATCTCGTTCGGGCGCTGACGGAAGCTCTCCATGTCGATGAGCGTCGTACGCAGGCGAGCTCCGTCGACGTCGATCTCCTCGACGTCGGTCCATGGAAGAAAGATGTCGCGGCCGCCGGTGACCCGCACGACAAGGCCGGTGACCGGGGGGTACTGCTCACCGAGAGCCACGATCAGATCGCGGATCTTCCCGAAGGAGTCGCCGTGTCGGTCGCGTACCGGCCGGCCGACCAGGCGGCTGAGGAAGAGCATGAAACGACCACCTCGCTCTGGCGTCGGATGGGATGTGACGCGCGCGGGTGGTCGAGGTCGCCCCTAGGCGGTCACCCCCGCCCCGGGGATCGGCCTCGGGCGCGCGCAGATTCGGCTATCGGAACCGTCATCCACCTGGGATCGTGCTTCGCCTCGGTGCGTTCTCCGCGGCAAGACAGCTGGCCGAAGCCGCGGTCGAGTCCGCCTGATTCTAGACCGCGCACGCTGCTCGCGGAACCCCTCAGGAAACGCTGGCCGGCGTCTCATTGAGCTGGTCCTTTGCCCGAGCCCGATGCCGTGCGACCTTGGCCTGGTTTCCGCAGGTGCGCATGTCACACCACCGTCGCCTCCCGGTTGGGGAGCGATCGACGAACAGGTACCGGCAGCCGGCATTGGCGCAGACGCGGAGGCGAGAGGGGGCGTCATCGGCCAGGAACTGGGCAAGCGAGCTGGCGACGGTGGCCCGTGCCTGGTCGAGCCGATCGCCGACCTGGGCGAAGGTGTAGCGAGTCCCGTCGGGATCTCGCTCGATCTGGTGGTAATGGAGCCCGTGGCGCAGGATGTGGTTGAGGTCGCGCAGCTGCTCGGTCGTGGGGTGGCCGGCCTCGGTCACCACAGCGGCGATCTCATGCAGGAGCTTGCGCAGGTGATGGAACCGTTCGACGCGTCGAGCCGTCTCATCGGGGTCGCGTCGAAGATGGGCGGCCTCGACCGCCATCCCTCGGCCGCTGATCAGGCGTCGCTCACGCAACCAGGCGAGCAGCGACGTGATGTCAGGCACGGCATCCACGGGCTCGCCTCGCTCGTATTCGAGCGTGTTCCCGAAGGAAATGAAGAGTTCCTCGCCCTGGTCAGGCTCCGGAAGCGTCGTTGTGTCCAGTACCATGTAACCATTGTACAGCGCTTGACAAGTTACTTCGATAGGGGTAGAGTCTCACTGTAACCTTTCATATGGCATTAATCAGTTACAGGTCCCACGAGGGGAGGCGCGAAGAGATGGTTGGTTTCTTGATCGTCGTCGCGGTTCTGGTCGCATTTGACCTGGCCGCGGTCCTCTGGGGGGCCGACAGCCGCACCACCACCAGCGACCTGCCCTCGCACCACGTCTGACAAATCAGTCTCGAGCACCGCTCGCGATTCCCACACACCAGGAGGTTTCCCATGAGCCGAGGAGCAACATATCTCGGCCTGCTAGCAAATCTGCGGCAGAACGAGATGCTCTACGAGGCACGCCGCCGCACCCACTCGACGGAGCCGATCCGCGAGCGCGACGGTCGCAGCTTCGGCGCCTCATTGCTGCGCGCGCTGCGCATCACCAGGCGCTAACCCGCCCTCAAGCACGCGGCCCAGCCCCTCGTCCGGGACTGGGCCGCTATTTCATGCCCCCTAGAATGGCCCGATGCCGCGGCCCCGCGCGATCTCACGGACTGATTCGACGCTCATCAGCAACGGCGAGATGGCGCGCGTCTTCAACGAGATCGCCGACATGCTCGAGATCTCCGGGGAGCTGGTCTACAAGGCGGTCGCGTATCGACGCGTCGCGGACGCGGTCGAGCGCTGGCCCGACGACGTCGCTCACCTCTTCCAGTCCGATGAGCCGCCCAAGATCCCGGGTGCTGGTCCGGCGCTGACCACCAAGCTGGCGGAGCTGGCGAGCACGGGACAGTTGGCGTATTACGACCGCATGCGCGCCCAGGTCCCCAGCGGCCTGCTGGAGATCCTGAAGATCCCAGGCGTTGGGCCGAGAACCGTGAGGCAGCTCCACGACGAGCTGGGGATCGACTCGGTGGATGCGCTGCGGGCCGCGGCCGAGGCTGGCACGCTGCGCGGCCTGAAGGGGCTGTCGGCCCGGACCGAGGAGAACGTCCTTGCCGCCATGGCTCGCGTCGCGTCGCGCGGCACGCGTCTGCTCCTGCACGACGCCGATGCGCTGATGACCGGCCTGGTCGATCAGCTGCGCGAGGTCCGCGGGGTGCGCGCCATCGAGCCGGCGGGATCGCTCCGTCGGCGCAAGGCGACGATCGGGGATCTTGACCTGCTCGCCGCGACCGACGACCCTGCACGGCTGATCCGGGCTCTCGATGGCCTGACAACCGTGGAGCACGTGCTCAGCGCCGGGACCGACAAGTCGAGCATCGTGCTGGCCGAGGGGCCACAGGTTGACCTGATGGTCTGCCCGCCGGCTGCCTGGGGCAGCCACCTCGTCCACTTCACCGGCAGCAAGGAGCACAACGTCGCCCTTCGCGGCATGGCGCTCGACCGTGGCCTCTCCCTCTCCGAGAAGGGGTTCAAGGTGGTCGAGAGCGGCGAGCTGCAGCCGGTCGCCAGCGAGGAGGAGGTCTACGAGCGGCTTGGCCTGCCGTGGATCCCGCCCGAGCTGCGCGAGGACAGCGGCGAGATCCAGGCCGCGCTGCACGGCAGCCTGCCGACGCTCGTCAGCCTGGCCGATCTGCGCGGCGACACTCACGTGCATTCGGACTGGACCGATGGCGTCGATTCGATCGAGGTCATGGCTCGCGCCGCACGCGACCTCGGCCACGCCTGGATCGTCCTCACCGACCACTCTCCGTCGCTCGGCATCACTCGTGGCCTGTCGGTCGAGCGGGTGGCCGAGCAGCGGGACGAGATCAGGCGGCTGAATGCCGAGCTTGCGCCCTTCCGTATCCTGCACGGCACCGAGATGGAGGTCCGCGCCGACGCGACCCTCGACTATCCCGATGCCCTACTCGCCGGGTTTGACGTCGTCGTCGCGAGCGTGCACACCGCCCGCGGGCAGTCGACCGAGCAGCTGACGCGGCGCACGCTGGCGGCGATCGACAACCCCAACGTGGACGTCATCGCCCACCCGACGGGACGGATCGTGAACCGCCGCGACCCGATCGCCCTCGACTGGCCACGCGTCTTCGAGGCGGCGGCTCGCACCGGCACCGCGCTGGAGCTCAACGGCAGCCCCCGCCTCGACCTGGATGACGCCCTGGCTCGCGCGGCGGGGAAAGCGGGGGTCCGGCTCACGCTGGCCAGCGATGCACATCGCACCGAGGAGCTCGACCAGCTCCGGTACGCCGTCTCGGTTGCCCGACGAGCGTGGCTGGCACCCGGCCAGGTGATCGGTACGCGCTCCGCCGATGAGCTGCTGGAGCTCGTCGGATGACCGCCACTGACGCGCGGCGCGATGGGCTGTGGATCGTCGGCCGGCGCATCGAACGGCCCGAGGCGATCGTGCTGGCCCTGGTACTGGCCGGCCTGGTCGTCTATGGCTGGTTCGCGCCCCCCTTCTGGCTCGCGGTGGCGATCGCCGGGCAGCTGGCGATCGGCGGCATGGGGGCCGTCTGGGTCATCGGTCCGGTCCGTTCGCGATTCGGCTTCGCCAGGTACGCCACGTTCCCGGTGGCGGCGGTGGCCCTCACCCTGCTGGGCCAGATGCTGAGCCCGACCGCCCAGGTGGTCGGCGCCCCGGTGGCCGCCCTGCTCCTGTTCGGGGTGCTGTGGTCGGAGATGCGGCTGCCCGACGGGGGGTCGCCGCGGCTCAGCATCGACCTCATGCTGGTGGGGATCGTCTTCGCGGCCGCCGCCGGCATCGCGGCCACCTTCCCCGCCGCGTCCTGGCCTCCTGCCGTCCTGCTGGTGGTGGCGGTGGCGGCCGTACCGGCCCTTCGCGCGGCCGAGCTCCGTGGACGCTACGGCGTCGAGGCCGTCGGCCAGGCTGCGCTGCACCTGCTGGCGATCGCTCAGCTGGGCGCCAGCCTGGCCCTGCTCCATCTCCCTGGGGTCGTCGGCTCCGCCGTGCTGGCCCTGGGCTTCCATGCCTGGGCCGGCGCCGCCGAGGCGCTCGACAACGGCGCCCGAACGCGTGCCGTCGCGATCGAATTCGGCAGCCTCGCCCTGCTGGGGCTGCTGGTCGCGATGCTCCTGAGGCCGGCATGACCGACCCAGCCGCCGCGCGCTCGGCGGACCAGTGCCTGAGATGCGGAGCGCCGATCCAGTCGATGGGCATCGAGGACTTTCGGGTGGGCGGCAACAGTGGCGGATGGAAGCTCCTGTTCGGCGAGTGGGCCGAGCTGGGCGAAGGAATGCTCAAGCTCGAAGTCTTCGCCTGCGGCTCATGCGGCAAGGTGGAGTTGCGCGTCCCGCACGAGTAGAGGCGGGTCGCGTTGACACCCCTCCCGGGCTCTGCTACAACAAGGCGCCCTTCGGCCGGGAGACCCCGCCGGAAGGGCATTTTCCACACCATTGACCGCCTCAAATTGAGCTTGGGGAGCTGATGACGCTCGACGAGACGGAGACCATCAACCGGCAGCGCAGGCAGCTCACCGATGTCGCCATCGGACAGGCGACCCGCGGGGAATGGGATGCGGCGGTCTCCAGCAACCAGCAGATCCTGGAGCTGGGTGGCGACACCGATGCGTACAACCGGCTCGGCAAGGCGCTCGCCGAGCTCGGACGTCATGCGGAGGCGCTGGAGGCCTACCAGGGAGCACTGGCGCGGGATGCCACCAACCGGATCGCCGAGCGCAACGTCGGGCGGCTGCAGGTCATCGCGGGCGGCGGCGTCGCGGCCGCGGCCGTGGGCGATGGGAAGCAGGAGAAGGCGTCGGCCTCTGATTTCATCGAGGAGATGGGCAAGACCGGCCATGCGCGCCTGATCAACCTGCTCCCTGCCAAGCAGCTTGCCTCACTCTCGGCCGGTGATGCGGTCGAGCTGGTGCTGGACGGGACCCTGCTGGTGGCCCGCGTCGGCGAGGTGGAGGTGGGCCAGGTGGAGCCGCGCATCGGCTCACGGCTCGCAAAACTGATGAAGGCCGGCAACCGGTACGAGGCGGCCATTACGACGGTTGATCGGGACGAGGTGCGGGTGATCATCCACGAGGTCTTCGCCCATCCGGCCAACTTCGGCAAGGTCAGCTTTCCCGGCAGCGCTACCGCCCGGCCGGGTGACGTCCGACCCTATATCAAGGGCACGGCGCTCCGCTACGATGACGACGAGGAGTCCGGCGAGGAATTGGAGGAGGAGACGGAGGAGGTCGAGGAGCTCGACACCAGCCTTCCGGAATTCTCCGCCGAACCCGACCTCGAGGAAGAGCTGCTCGAAGAACCGTAGGAGCCCGATTGAGCGAGGCCGAACGGAAGCGACTGGATCACGTCGTTCTTCCACGCCGCCTCCCCGGGCTCGCACTGCTGGAGCGCTACTTTCCATCGCCGGCCGACAATCAGCTTGACGCCGAGCTGGCGGCATTTGGCCGGCCGGGCGATACGGTCCTGGACCCATGGGCTGGCACGGGCTGGACCGCCCGTCGAGCGATCGCCCACGGCATGCGCGTGGTCGCCGCCGATCCCTCGCCCTTCGCTCAGCTGGCGGCCCAGGCGTTCCTGCTGGCCCCCGAGCCGCTCGCTCTCGACGCTGCCTTCGCCCAGCTCGCGGCCTCGCGTCGGGTGGACGTGCCGTTGCGCCAGCACCTGGAAGAGCTCTACGCAACACGCTGCTCCACCTGCCGTCGCCCGGTGGTCGGGGAGCAGTTCATCTGGCCTCGCGATGGAGATGCCCCGGGCCGCAAGATCTATCAGTGTCCCAACTGCGACGTCTCGGTGGGCGGGCCGCAGGAGCGGGTCGCGCCGATCGACGATGCCGACCTCGCCAAGCTCGGTATCGACCGGCCGGTCGAGCCGGAGGCGGTGCTGCCGGTCGGCGACCCCGCGGCCGATGTCGAGGATGACCTTCCCCCCGCCCCGGTTGGGCTGACCGCCGAGCCCGACCCGGATGACGACCCGGCGGCGCCGATCGGCGAGGCCGGCGGGCCCCCGTCGCTGGCGCCCGCGACACCAGACCCTCCCACCGGGTCGCTGCGTGCCGGACGCCCGCGCTACGCCTCGACCGTGCACCCGGACCCTGCCGCGCCACCCGCCACCGATGTTCGGCAGAGCCTGCATTACCAGCAGCTGCGCGACCGATTCCCCGTCCTCGACGGACGTGACGAGCTGGTGGACGAGCTGCTTGACCTGTACACCCCGCGCAACCTGTACGCGCTCCAGACGATCGCCAACAAGATCGACGCGGAGTTCCGCGAGCCGTCGCTCGCCGCAGTCTTCCGGCTCGCACTGGCGGCCTGCCTCCTCCCCGGCAGCCGCCTCAACGGCTACCCCGGCCGAGTCGCCTCGCTCCGCATCAGCGGCGGACATGTCCGCCAGCCCGCGTCTCGTCACCAGCGCGAGGTGAACGTGTGGCGCCTCTTTGAGACCGCGGTGCATGACGTGCGGACCGCCGTGGCCGCGCTTGGCCGGGATCGACGCCCTGCCCGCTTCGCCGCGGACCTCGACGAGCTGGGCGGTGTCGGCGCGGCCAACGTGCTCTGGATCCGATGCCGGCCGGCAGTGGTCGGGCAATACCTGCCGCCGGACGGCGTCGACCTGGTCCTTGGCTCGCCCCCGCCGGCGGGAAGCGTGGACGAGATGAGCTTCGAGTACCTCGCCACCGCCTGGCTGCTCGGTCGCGAGGCGGCAGAGACCTTGCGCCTCGAGCCTCTCTTCGGGGCGGCGCACGGAGAGGGCGAGCCGGCCGAGGCGACCGCCATGCGGCACGCCATGGCGTCCGCCGCCGGGGCGCTCAAGCCGGGTGGCTGGTGCAACCTGCTGATCGAGGGCGGGGAGCTTGATCGCGTGCTCGCCGCCGCCGTTGCCGGGGCGTCGGCCGAACTCGAGCTGGTCGACGTCGTCCATCGAGAGTCAGCCCGCTCCGGCGAGGGGGTGGCGCTGCATTTCCGCAAGTCATCGGCCGAGGATCGCCTGCGCCGGGTCATCGAGGCGACTCCGCTCCAGCTCGGCGCGGAGGACGGCCACCTCACCTACCCCGAGCTCGCGACGGCGATCGATCGCGCGGTGACGGCGCTGCTCAGGCGTCGCGGCGAACCGGCGGGGCTGATGCGGGTCGGCGCAGCCGTCATCGTGGAGCTGCAGGCCTCTGGACTGCTGGCGCGCCTTGCGGCATCCCGGGGACCAGCGCCAGAGGCCGCCGATCCAGGCGGGGAGGATGCACTGTCCCCGGACCGACCCGAGCGTGGGCCGAACCTGCTCGCCACCTTGCTGCGCGAGGAGCTGGCGCGGGACGATCACCCATCGCTGGTCCGCATCGGCGATGCCGACCGTCCTCTCTGGTGGCTGCGCCGCCCGGAGCTGGACGAGGCGCCGCTGGCGGATCGGGTCGAGTGGGCGACCTTTTCCATCCTGACCACGGCCGGTCGCCTCGACGAGCATTCCTTCCTCGAGCGGATCTACGTTCTCTTCCCCGGCACGGAGGCGCCGGACGAGGAGCTGGTGCGGGCGTGCCTGGCGGCTTACGCATCGGTCGGGGAGAAGGGGGTGCTGCGCACCGAGGAGGACCTGGCGACGCGCCAGGAGGACCACGCCCGGCTCATCGGCACGCTGGTCGACTACGGCCACCGCCTGGGCCTCCGCGCGTGGGTCGGCCGCCGTGAGCATGACCGCCCCTACGCCGGGGCGACGCTCCTCGAGCGCCTCCGCGAGGACGAGCGCCGCGCCTACCTTCCTCTCATCGTGCGTGCACCGGCGGACACCCTGGCAGCGCTCGACGCGATCTGGTACGTGCGCGGCCGGATGGCGTTCATGTTCGATGTCGAATGGACAGCGATGGTCGGAGATCCGATCCTGCGTCGCGGAGGCCAGATCGAACCGACCGACCACCAGGCCCGCTTCTGCGTCTTCCCGGCCGAGCGAACCGAGCTGCTCCGGCTCAAGCTGGACCGATCACCGTGGCTGCGGGCTGAGGTCGCGCGTCAGAACTGGCACTTCCTCAAGTGGCAGCACCTCGAGGGGCTCGCCGCTCGCG
>JBDTMU010000053.1:0-8357 GCA_039934115.1 Chloroflexota bacterium
GCCCGCGAGCAGATTCCCGTGGCCCACCCCGAGCATCACGAGATCCGGGGCATCAGCATCATCGAGCTGACGGCGCCGCCGACGCTCGCCGGCGCGCATGGCAAGAACACGGTGGTCGTCTCCTCCGGCACCCTCGACTGGGATCGGCCCGAGTCGTTCACCGGCGTGCTGGACCGCTCCCCGTGTGGCACCGGCACCTGCGCCCGCATGGCCGTCCTCCATGCTCGCGGCAAGCTGGGGATCGGCGAGGATTTCGTGCACGAGGGAATCCTGGGCACGGCCTGGACGGGGCGCCTGCTGCGCGAGACGACAGTCGGCCCCTACCGCGCCGTGGTGCCACAGCTCACCGGCAGCGCCTGGATCACAGGACGGGCCGAGTACGCCCTCGACCCGGCCGACCCGTTCCCCGAAGGCTTCACGGTCGGCGACCTGTGGGGCCTCGCGGACCAGGCATCTTCCCCCCAGTGACACAGTGTCTTATGATGCAGAACCCGCGCCGGTGCGCGGGCCAGGTTGACCCGCCCGATGGGCGAGCGCAGACCCCTCAAGAGGACGATGCGGATGGCGACGGTCACCTTCGATCACGTGTTCAAGCGCTTTGACGGCGACGTGGTCGCCGTCAACGACCTCAACCTGCAAGTGGCCGATGGTGAGTTCTTGGTCCTGGTCGGCCCTTCCGGCTGCGGCAAGACGACCGCCCTGCGCTGCGTCGCCGGGCTCGAAACGATCAGCGACGGGAAGCTCTCGATCGGCGACCAGGTCGTCAACGACGTGGCCCCCAAGGATCGCGACATTGCGATGGTCTTCCAGAGCTATGCGCTCT
This sequence comes from Chloroflexota bacterium, assembly GCA_039934115.1. Lineage (GTDB taxonomy): Bacteria > Chloroflexota > Limnocylindria > QHBO01 > QHBO01 > CF-167. The sequence goes on from JBDTMU010000053.1 coordinate 824, forward strand.
ACCCGCACATGAGCGTGTACGACAACATGGCCTTCGGCCTGAAGCTGCGGAAGATGAGCAAGACCGACATCGACAACCGTGTGCGTGAGGCGGCCGGCATCCTCGGCCTCGACGGCTACCTCGACCGCAAGCCGAAGGCGCTCTCCGGCGGCCAGCGGCAGCGCGTCGCCCTGGGCCGGGCGATCGTCCGCGAGCCCAAGGTCTTCCTGATGGACGAGCCCCTCTCCAACCTGGACGCCAAGCTGCGGGTCCAGACCCGGGCCGAGATCGCGCGGATCCATCGCCGGCTCGGCACGACGATCGTCTACGTCACCCACGACCAGGTCGAGGCGATGACGATGGGCGATCGGATCGCAGTGATGAAGGACGGACTTCTCCAGCAGGTCGGTACGCCCGAGGAGCTCTACACCCACCCGGCGAACCTGTTCGTGGCCGGGTTCATCGGCTCGCCGGCCATGAACTTCGTCACTGTCACGACCGCCGGCGGCGAGCTGATGATGGGGCAGACCAAGCTGAGCCTTGGAGGAGAGCCTGCCCGGGTCGTCGCGGCACAGACGCCCGGCAAGAACCTGACGGTCGGGTTCCGGCCCGAACACCTGCAGCTGGCGAACGGGAGCGATGGCCAGGCGATGCGGTTTCCCGCGATCGTCGACGTGGTCGAGTACATGGGCAACGAGGAATTGATTCATGCGCGGGCGGAGGGGAACGACATCGTGGCCCTCCTGCCGTCCGACCGGAAGGTCAAGGCGGGCGACAATGTCGAGCTGGCCGTGCCGCTCGATCGGCTCTTCGTCTTCGATCCGGAATCCGAAAAGGCCCTGGTCAGTTGACGACCAGCCACGAGCTATGCCACCCGTCGGTGGCTTCGTAATGGAGGATCTCATGGCGCGACGATTCCGTTGGTTCTTGCCGCTCGTGGTCATCGCCCTCGTGATGGCGGCGTGCGGCACCTCGACACCCAGTGGCGACGCAAAGACCGTCACCGTCATCGGCACCTGGACAGATGCGGAGCAGGACGCCTTCCTGGCCATGGTCAAGCCCTGGGAAACCGACACCGGCAACACGGTGAAGTACCAGGGCACGCGGTCCATCAACGACATCCTGGCGGCCGGCGTCCCGACGGGCGTCCTGCCGGACCTCGCCGGACTCCCAGGCCCCGGACAGATGGCTGAGTACGCCGATGCCGGCGCGCTGCAGCCGCTCGACGACGTCCTGGACGTCGCGACCTACACCGACGAAACTTCGCCCGCCCTCGTGAACCTGGGCAAGGTCGGTGACAAGACCTACGGCGTCTTCATCAAGGCCGCCCTGAAGGGGCTGATCTACTACAACACCGCGAGCCACGACTACGCGGCCAGCCCGCCGGCGACCTGGGACGACCTGATCTCGCAGGGGCAGGCCAACATCGGCGACGCCGAAGCGCTGTGGTGCGTGGGCATCGAGTCGGGCGACGCCTCGGGATGGCCCGCCACGGACTGGATCGAGAACATCCTGCTCCGGCAGTCCGGTCCTGACGTCTACAACGACTGGTGGGCGGGCAAGGTCAAGTGGACCGACCCGAAGATCAAGGCCGCCTTCGACCTCTACAAGGAGGTCATCGACAACTCGTACGGTGGTGGCACCAACACGGTCGCAACCAAGTTCGAGCTGGCCGGCGATCCGCTCTTCAAGAGCCCTCCTGGCTGCGAGTTCTTCGAGCAGGCCAACTTCATGAGCGGCCTCGGCAAGTTCGCTGACCTCAAGGCGGGCACCGACTTCAATGCCTTCCCGTTCCCGGCCATCAACCCGGATTACGCAAAGGCGGTCGAGGGCGCAGGTGACCTGTTCGGCATGTTCCATGCCACCGACGCGGCCAAGTCGCTGATGAAGTACCTCGTCACGGCCCCTGCCCAGGACATCTGGGTCAAGGCTGGTGGCGCTCTGTCAGCGAACAAGAATGCGACCAGCTATCCGGACGACTTCAGTAAGAACGCCGGGGCAGCGGTCGCCAACGCGGAGCAGTTCGTGTTCGATGCGTCTGACCTGATGCCGAGCGCCATGAACGCGGCCTTCTGGTCTCACATGGTCAGCCTGACCTCAGGCTCGGAGACGGTTGACGAGGCCCTCAAGGCCCTGCAGACGGTCGCCGATGACGCCTACAAGCCCGCTGCGTAGCGGGATCTGACCTGCCAAGGGCCGAGGCGCGGCACGCGCCGCGTCTCGGCCCACAACGGACCTCCTGATCTCCGAGGAGGAGCATGACCGACAAGCTGATCACCGCGGCCATCGTGGTCGTTGGCGTGCCTGGAGTCCTGATCGGCTACATCTGGGCCACGGAGCAGGTGCTGCGCATCCTCCCCGAGCGGCGGCGGCCGGACATTCGGCCGTGGCTGTGGCTGGCTCCCGCCCTCGCCTTCCTCGCCCTGTTCCTCGTTTACCCGATGATCGGCACGATCCTTCGCAGCTTCCAGGACAACCTCGGCAAGACCTTCGTGGGGCTCGACAACTTCTTCTGGTTCTTCGGCAGTGCCGACGCCCTGTCGGCCCTCAAGAACAACCTGCTGTGGCTCATATTCCTGACTCTCTTCGTGGTGGGCTTCGGGCTGCTCGTGGCGGTGCTGGTCGACAAGGTGAAGTACGAGTCGTTCGCCAAGAGCGTGATCTTCGTGCCGCTCGCCATCAGCATGGTCGCCGCCGGCGTCATCTGGCTGTACATGTACCAGTACAAGCCGCCGGGAGCCGTCCAGACAGGGACGCTCAATGCGGCGATCGGTGTGGCCGGGCTAGGCCCGGTGCCGTGGCTTCAGGTCGAGGACTTCAGCGTCAACACCTTCATGCTGATCATCGTCATGGCCTGGATGTGGACCGGCTTTGCGATGGTCATCATCTCGGCCGCCCTCAAGGGGATCAACCCGGAGCTGATGGAAGCGGCACGCATGGACGGCGCCACGGAGTGGCAGGTGTTCCGCGGCATCGTCTTCCCCCTGCTGGTGCCCACGCTCGTCGTCGTGTCGACCACCATGATCATCACCGCCCTGAAGGCCTTTGACGTCGTCTTCACCATGACCAGCGGGAACCTGAATACCAACGTGATCGCCAACGAGATGTACGCCGAGATGTTCAAGTTCGGCCAGTACGGCCGGGCCAGCGCGATCGCCGTCGTCCTCCTGCTGGCCATCATCCCGATCATGTTCTTCAACATCGGTCGCTTCCGGGCACAGGAGGCGGTTCGATGACCGCCACAAGCCCGGGGCTGGACCAGGCGGGACCGGAGCAGGGATGGTTCGCGCGACAGCACATCGGTCTGCACACCGCGCTGATCGTGCTGATGGTCATCTGGGCGATCCCCACCTTCGGGCTCTTCGTCAACTCCTTCAGGCCCGCAACGGATGCCTTCGGCACCGGATGGTGGTCGGCGCTCTTCCCGCCATACAACTTTACCTTCGAGAACTACGCGCACGTCCTCGGCCAGAGCAACATCGGCACCAACTTCCTGAACAGCCTGTTCATCAGCATCCCGGCCACGGTGATCCCGATCTTCGTGGCCGCCTTTGCCGCGTACGCCTTCAGCTGGATGGAGTTCCCCGGCCGAAACATCCTGTTCGTGGTGGTGGTGGGGCTGCTGGTGGTTCCGCTACAGGCGACCCTGATTCCGGTCCTCAGCCTCTTCGCCAGCTGGGGCATCGCCGGAACCTTCCTGGCGGTCTGGCTGGCGCACACCGCCTATGGGCTGCCGTTCGCGATCTACCTGCTGCGGAACTTCATGGGGTCGCTTCCGCGCGAGGTGTTCGAGTCGGCCGCGATTGACGGAGCCAGCTCGGTCACCAGCTTCTTCCGCCTTGCCCTGCCGATGAGCGTGCCGGCCATCGCGGCGCTGGCGATCTTCCAGTTCCTGTTCGTCTGGAACGACCTGCTGGTAGCGCTGATCTACATCAGCATCGTGAATCCGGACAACCTGCCGTTGACGGTCAGCATCGCTGGCCTGGTGACCTCGCAGGGGGCGGGCGCGGAGTTCCTGGGAGCAGCGGCCTTCATCTCGATGGCGCTGCCGCTCATCGTCTTCTTCGGCCTGCAGCGCTTCTTCGTGCGCGGCATCGTGGGAGGCTCGGTCAAGGGCTGAGCCCCTCGGCCGTGTCGGGTACCCTCACTGGCGTGACGCGCAGATCCACGCCCGTGCCGCTCGGCAAAGACCCGCTCTGGTACAAGGACGCGGTCATCTACCAGCTGCACGTGAAGGCCTTCGCCGACTCGTCGGGGGACGGTATCGGCGACTTCATCGGCCTCACCAGCAGGCTCGACTACATCGCCGCCCTGGGCGTCACCGCCATCTGGCTGATGCCGTTCTACCCCTCACCGCTGCGCGACGACGGGTATGACATCGCCGACTACACCAACGTCCATCCGGCGTACGGCACCCGCACCGACTTCCGCGCCTTCGTCCGGGCCGCGCACAAGCGTGGCCTGCGGGTCATCACCGAGCTGGTCATCAACCACACCAGCGACCAGCATCCGTGGTTCGTCGAGTCGCGCGCGTCGAGGACGAATCCACGCCAGGACTGGTACGTCTGGTCGCAGGACGACAAGAAGTTCGCCGACGCGCGGATCATCTTCAACGACACCGAGACGAGCAACTGGGCCTGGGACAATACGCGCCAGGAGTATTACTGGCATCGCTTCTTCAGCCACCAGCCCGACCTGAACTTCGACACCCCCGGCGTGCTGCGCGCCGTGGTCCGGGCGATGCGCTTCTGGCTGGAGATGGGCGTCGACGGCCTGCGGCTGGATGCGGTCCCGTACCTGGTCGAGCGGGAGGGGACCAACGGCGAGAACCTGCCGGAGACCCATGCCGTGCTGAAACGGCTGCGCGCGGCGATGGACGAGAGGCACCCCGGCCGCATGCTGCTGGCAGAGGCGAACCAGTGGCCGGACGAGGTGCGCCCCTACTTCGGCGACGGCGACGAGTGCAACATGGCGTTCCACTTCCCGCTCATGCCTCGCATCTGGATCGCCCTGCGCAAGGAGGACCGCTCCCCAATCGTCGACATCATCGAGCGCACGCCGCCGATCCCCGAGACCGCGCAGTGGGCCCTCTTCCTGCGCAACCACGACGAGCTGACGCTCGAGATGGTCACCCCTGACGAGCGCGACTACATGTGGAACGAGTACGCAGCCGACCTCCGTACACGCATCAACATGGGGATTCGACGGCGCCTTGCCCCGCTCGTCGAGAACAGCCGCGGCCGGTTGGAGCTGCTCAACGGCCTCCTCCTGTCGATGCCGGGGACCCCGGTCATCTACTACGGCGACGAGATCGGGATGGGCGACAACGTCTACCTGGGCGACCGCAACGGGGTCCGGACGCCGATGCAGTGGACCCCCGACCGCAACGCGGGCTTCTCGAAAGCCGATGCGGCGGCGCTCTACTCGCCGGTGATCGTCGACCCGGTGTATGGGTACCAGGCGGTCAACGTCGAGGCGCAGGAGCGCATCCCCGGCTCGCTGCTGCACTGGATGCGGCGCATCCTGGGCGTGCGACGCAACTACCCGGCCTTCGGGCGCGGGTCGCTCCAGTTCCTCAACCCGGAGAACATGCGCGTGCTCGCCTACCTGCGCCAACACGAGGGGGTCACCATCCTTTGCGTGGCCAACCTGTCGCGCTTTGTGCAGTACGTCGAACTTGACCTGCGCGCCTTCGACGGGATGGTGCCGCTCGAGATGATCGGCCACGTCCGCTTCCCGCCGATCGGCGAGCTGCCGTACCTGCTGACCTTTGCTCCCCACGGGTTCTACTGGTTCCTCCTGACCGATGGCGCCCAGCCCATCGTCTGATCGTCGGCTCCAGCGCCTGGTGTCGGCGTTCACCCCGGAGTGGTTGGCGGCGCAGCGCTGGTATCGGGGCAAGAGCCGGGCGCTGACGAGCGTCGAGTTGCTCGATGCCGCGCAGATCGACGGCTCCGCCGGCTGGCTGATCGTGCTCGAGGCGACCGATGCCGCAGGGGGGCATCCCCGCTACCTCTTGCCGGTGACGCTTGACTACGATCGGTTTCGCGAGCCGCAGGACGGCGACGGGGTGTGGCGCTCCATCGCCGCGCTGATGCTCACCGAGGGCGAGCTGGCCGGCGCTCGCGGGCGGTGGCTCTTCACGCCCACCGAGGCCGCGTCCGAGCTGCTCCCCGGGGGGGCTGCCGGGCTGGCGTTACTGGCAGAACGTCGGCTGGGGGTGCAGCAATCGAACACCTCGGTGGCGCTGGGTGAGTCCTTGATGCTGAAGGTGTATCGGCTGGTGGAGCCCGGTGCCAACCCCGAGCTCGAGGTGAACGCCTTCCTGACCGACGTCGGCTTCAGGGAGGCGCCAGCCCTCGCGGGATCGGCCACCTACCTGCTCGACGGCGAGCCGCATTCGGCCGCCATGCTCCAGGAGCTCGTGCGCTCCCACGGCGACGCCTGGGGCTGGGTCCTCGACCGCCTGGCCGCGGCACCGGATGGGCCGGCCGAGGCGCTACGAGGGATCGAGCAGATCGGCCGACTCACGGCCGGGATGCACACGGCGCTGGCTTCGCAGCCATCGACACCTGGCTTTCCGTCACGCCTCGCGACGCGGGACGAACTGTCCGCCTGGGCCACCTCCGCCGAGCGCCAGCTGAGCTACGCGGGGATGGTCCTCGACGACGCAACCCGTCCTCGCCTGGCAAACCTCGTCCCCGGGATCACCGCCGGCCTTGCCGCCATCCAGGAAGCAGAAGCGGTTCGTGTGAGCCGAATACACGGCGATTACCACCTCGGGCAGCTGTTGCGCAGCCAGGACGGGTTCACGGTGATCGACTTCGAGGGCGAGCCCGCGCGAACGCTCGCCGAGCGACGAGCGCCGGCGTCTCCGCTCCGCGACCTGGCTGGAATGCTGCGCTCGTTCGATTACGCGGCGCATACCGCGGACGCTGGCGATTCGGCGGCCGAGCGCAGCCAGTGGCTTGCATCGGCCCGAGCGGCCTTCCTCGACGGGTACGGCGGGGTCGGGTGGAATGAGGCGCCGCTGCTGGCCGCCTTCGAGCTGGAGAAGGCGTGCTACGAGGTGGTGTACGAGGCAAATAACCGCCCGGACTGGATATGGCTGCCGCTCGGCGCCCTGGAGCGCCTGGCAACCGGTTAGGCGGCGAGCTTCTCCTCGGAAGCGGCGCGCGCGGCGAGCGTTGCCACAAGGCCGGCGACCTCGGCGCGGATCAGCGGATCGGTGAGCTGGAGGTCGGCGTCGAAGGAGTCGGCGACCGACGGAATGGCCACCTGCTCGGCGAGCACGTCGGAGCCGGCACGGCGCAGGGAGCGCTTGACCGATTCGATTCCGCCGCGGGCTCCGCTCGGCGTGACCGACGCGCCCATGACGGCCACCACCTTGCCGGCCAGGGTCCTTTGCGGCGGGCGCGAGGCCCAGTCGATGGCGTTCTTCAGAACGGCACTGGTCCCGTCGTTGTACTCGGGGGTGACGATCAGGACCGCGTCGGCTGAATCGATGGCCGCGCGAAGCCGGCGAACCGCGATGGGCTCACCAGCCGCCTCGACG
>JBDTMU010000054.1:0-8087 GCA_039934115.1 Chloroflexota bacterium
GAGGTCCGCATCGCCGAGCGCGCCGGCTTCTGCTATGGCGTGCGCCTTGCGATCGACAAGGCCAAGCACGCACGTGACGCGGGGAAGGAGGTCACCACGCTGGGGCAGCTGGTGCACAACCCCGGCATCAAGGCCGACCTCTCCGACCGCGGCATCCGCACCGCCGACCTCGCCGACCAGGTCGAGGGCGGAACCCTCGTCATTCGCGCTCACGGGGTGCCCGCCAACGAACTGGAACAGGTGCGCGGCAAGCCGGACCTGGAGGTGATCGACGCCACCTGCACCTGGGTCCTGCAGTCGCAGAAGGCGGCCCGCGAGCTCGCCGCGGCCGGCTACACGGTCTGCATCATCGGCCACGAGGACCATCCCGAGGTGAAGGGCGTTCGCTCCTACGCAGGCGAGGGGCACGTGGTGGTCGACGACATGGACCGAACCACCTGGGAGCGCGTCCCGCATACGAAGAAGATCGGCGTCCTGTCGCAGTCGACGATCCTGCCCTTCAAGCTCGAGGAGTTCGCCGCATTCTGCCTGCGGCGCTGCCACGACCTGCGTGTCGTGAACACCGTCTGCCCGGTGACGCTCACGCGCCAGGCCGATTCGGTGGTGCTCGCCGGCGAGGTCGACGCCATGATCGTGGTCGGCGGCAAGAACAGCAGCAATACCAAGGAGCTTGCCGTCAAATGCGCCGAGGTCTGCGCCGATACGGTCCACGTCTCCGATGCTGACGAGCTCGAGGCGGAGCATCGCGAATGGGTCCGTGGCAAGGCGCGGATCGGGATCACTGGCGGGACCTCGACTCCCGAGGTCGACCTCGAGGAGGTCCGCGACCGGATCTACGCCCTGACCGGGTAACGGCCGTTCCCCTCCCCGACACAATGACCTGCCGACTATCACAACGACCTGTTCGGTTGGGGTTCGCGTTGTTTCGATGACGACAGAGTGATGGTTCGACCTGTTTGCCGCGCTACTTCGCCTCCTTCATCACCTTGGGGTCATACCTTGCGGCGCACCACGTGGGCTCGGTGGGAGCAGCAGCAATCCATCCCCGTCGAGCGGCATCCCGGTTCGGATCGAGCGCCACACTGCGGCTGATGACCTTGGCAGGGCAGGCGCGATGGCCGGGCGGATGCTGGCAAGGACGGACCGCGAGCGGCGCGTTCCCGGCACCGCCAGCACGAGTGTCACCTGTCTCCCGAACTGCTGCTCAAGCGCCGCGCGTTTGAGTTGAGCGGCGCGGAGCTGCGCCTGCAGGTCAACCAGCCCACCCTCCACCTCAATGTGCAGGATCTCGTCGCGTCCCTCCAGGACGAGATCGGCGGCACGTCGATCTCCAGCAGCGACCGGGTGCTCCAGTCGCACGCGCCAGGATCCATGCGCCTGGGCAACGATTGCCTCGACCGCGCCCAGCTGACCTCGGTCGCGCAGCGGGACGCCATCGGTCGGGAATAGCCGGAGGCTCAGATCGTGTCCAGCCGCGGCGGCGAGGGCGCACGCGGTGGGCCAATTTGGCCGCTGCCGCCCATGCTCCACGCGGCTGACGAAGCTTTGGCTGACCCCCGCCAGCTCCGCGAGACGTCGTTGCGAAAGGCCGCCAGTGGTACGCGCCAATCGCAGCTCCATGCCGAACCGCCTGGCCAGCGCCTCGCTTCGCGCACGGCCAGCCCTTGCGTGCCGTGTCGAGGGAGAGCGCATCGGCCGAGGATGCGACGGTCCGATTACCGGCCGATTACGAGCCGATTACCCGAGCCGCCTCCGACAGGGCGGGCGGTGCCGGCTCGAGGAGGCGCCGCAGGCGGCGTCGCAGCAGCTTGTACGAGAGGTGCCGCTGCGCGATCTCGAAGTTGCGGCGGGCGACGCGTCGCTGACGGGCCGGGTTGGCGAGCACCGCACGCACCGCGCCGACGGTCTCATCGGTGATCGCCCCGTCAATCTCGATCAGCTCCATGCCGAGCGGCGCAATATCCGCCACGTAGACCGGGTAGCGGTTCACGAGCACCGGCTTGCCATGGAAGACAGCCTCGATCAGGGCGTTGCCGAACCCCTCGTACAAGCTCGGGTACGTGATCAGGTCGGCGGCGGCATAGGCATCGCCCAGGGTGTGGGCGGGGCCGATCGGGATCCCCTCGTGGTCAGGCTCGAACCGATCGGCGGCGTACTGCAGCCGGACCCCGGCCCGGGCCGCCTGGAGTTCGAGCTGGACCAGGTACTCGAGTCCCTCGTCGCCGGCCGGGCTGGTGATCAGCAGCACCGAGTCGCGATCGCCGAGCCGCCCGACCAGCTCGATGGCCAGCTCGATCCCCTTGCGCGGCACGACGCGGGTGGGCTGCACCACCAGCAGGCCGGCGTCGCCCATTCCCAGCTCGCGGCGCATCCGGTTGCGCAACTGGCGACGGTGGGGCGGCAGCGCCTGATCGAAGTCGAACACGTTGGGGACGACCACGGACTCGAGCCCGCGCCGCTTTCGAAGCTGCGTCGCTGCAAGGCTGTTGATGCTGACGTGGCGGACGCTCGGGAGATCGGGGGGAAATGCGCTCTCGAGGATCTGGGGGACGACCGATCCCGCGAACCGATCTCGCTCCCACCAGTAGTCGTGGTGGTGGCCGATGGTCGTGATCCCGGTCTCCTCCACCAGGCGGCGGAGCGCGACCCCCAGGGGAAGGTGCATCGGGATCGCCCAGGCGTTCTCGACGATGAGCGCCTCCAGTTGGTTGCGCGAGAGCCAGTCGTGCAGCGGCGGAAGGAGCTGGCCGGCGAGCCGCTCGATCTCGCCGAGGACGGAATCCGGGTCGCTGGCCGGGTCGAACGCGGCTGCGGTGACGCGCGCCGCCGGTGGATAGGCGAAGTGCATGGCGGGGACGAGCCTCGCGTTCGAGCGCAGGGCGTCCAGCTCGCCGGCGCACAGGCGCACCTCGTGTCCCAGGCCGAGGAGCACCGTCTCCCACTTGGCTGCCTCGAAGGTGACCCCGTCCACCCCGGCCAGCCGGGTTCCAACGATCCCGATCCGCATCCGGGCCATGCTACCCGTACACTCGGGACATGTCCCTTCCCGTGGTCGCCATCGTCGGCCGCCCCAATGTCGGCAAGTCGACCCTCTTCAACCGGCTGGTCGGGGAGCGGGTGGCGATCGTGGAGGACGTCCCCGGCACCACCCGTGACCGGGTCTACGGCGTGGGCGAATGGAACGGACGCCGCTTCACGGTGGTGGACACGGGCGGGCTGGAGCTGGAGCCGGGGAGCCACATCGAAGAGCGGGTGCAGGACCAGGCCCGCGTGGCGATCGAGGAGTCGGACCTGGTCCTCTTCGTGGTGGATGCCGCCGTCGGCATCGCCCCGCTCGACCACGAGGTGGCCGATCGCCTGAGGCGAGCGGGCAAGCCGACCATCCTGGTCGTCAACAAGGCCGACAACCCTCGACGTGAGCACGAGGGGGCGGAGTTTTACGCCCTCGGTTTCGAGCCGACCGTCGCAATCAGCGCCCAGCACGGCCGCAGCACAGGCGACCTCCTCGACGTGTTGGTAGACCTCCTTCCGCCGCCGCAACCTGACGAGGCAGTGCCGGAGGCATCGGTCTATGACGAGCGCGACCTGGCTGAGGGAGACCTGGCGGAGCTGGCCGAGACCGAGATGGGGCCGCCGCGAGTGGCGATCGTCGGCCGTCCAAACACCGGCAAGTCCACCTTCATCAATCGCGTGCTGGGCGAGGAGCGGATGATCGTCTCCGACCTGCCCGGGACCACCCGCGACCCGGTCGACTCGGCAGTCATGGTGGACGGCGAGCCGATGATCCTGGTGGACACCGCCGGCATCCGGCGCCGTGGCTCGGTCGATCGAGGCATCGAGCGCTACTCGGTCCTGCGTGCCATGAAGGCGATCGAGCGGGCCGATGTGGCGGTCGTCATGATCGACGCCATCGAGGGATACACCGCCCAGGATGCGCACGTCGTTGGCCATGTGCTGGAGGCAGCCAAGGGGATCGTGCTGGTCATGAACAAGTGGGACGCCCTGGAGAAAGACGGGCACACCGCCGATGACTGGCTCAAGACCCTTCGCCGCGAGGCACCCTATCTGGCCTGGGCCGACATCGTCTTCGCCTCTGCCCAGAGCGGCCAGCGGGTCGAGCGGATCCTGCACGAGGCGCGTCGTGTGGCCGAGGAGCGCTTCCGTCGCATTCCGACGGGCGAGCTGAACCGACTGGTGACCGACGCTGTCCGCGCCCATCCGCCGGCGCATGTGCGCAATCGGCAGCCGAAGATCCTGTACGCCACCCAGGTGGCGATCGGTCCGCCGACCTTCGTCGTGTTCGTCAACGATCCGGAGCTGATCCACTTCAGCTATCAACGCTATCTGGAGAACCGGATCCGAGCCGAATACGGCTTCCTCGGCACGCCGATCAAGCTGATCTTCCGCCAGCGCGTCTCCGAGGATGCCGCGCGACGCTCGAGCCGTCCGCGACGGGTCGCACGTTCCAGTCGCCGCTGACCTCAACTCAATACCAAGCGCCGAAATGGTCGAGAATGGCGACGTGGTACGCATCCTCCTGTATACGGGCAAGGGGGGCGTCGGCAAGACCAGCGTGGCCGCCGCGACTGCTCTTGCTTGCGCCAAGCGCGGCTACCGCACCATCGTGCTGTCGACGGACATTGCGCACAGCCTGGGCGACGTGTTCGGAGTCGAGCTCGGGCCGCAGCCGAAGGAGATCGCGCCGAAGCTCTGGGCCCAGGAATCGGACGTCTACTTCAACGTCGGCCGCTATTGGGGACGAATCCAGGAGTACGCCGCCAGCGTGCTGCGCTGGCGGGGCCTCGACGAGGTGCTTGCCGAGGAGATGACCGTGCTGCCGGGCATGGACGAGGTTGGCAGCCTGCTCTGGATCGCCGAGCACCACGACTCGGGCGACTATGACGTGATCGTGGTCGACGCCGCGCCGACAGGCGAGACACTCCGCCTCCTCTCGCTGCCCGAGGCGGGAAAGTGGTGGATGGAGAAGATCGAGCCGATCGGCAGGCGGATCACCAAGCTGACGGGCCCTCTGATCCAGCGCGTGGTGGGAATGCCCATGCCCGGCGGAGACGTGTTCGACGCCGGGGAGGAGCTGTTCCGCCGGCTGGAGTACATGCACAGCCTGCTCATCGATCCGGCCAAGACATCGGTTCGGGTGGTTCTGACACTGGAGCAGGTCGTGATCAAGGAGGCACAGCGCTCCTTCACCTATTTCCACCTGTACGGCTACCCGACTGACCTGGTCATCGCCAATCGGGTCCTGCCCGATGCCGTGGGATGGAAATACTTCAAGGGCTGGTATGAGCGGCAGCAGCGATATGGCCCCGTGGTCGAGCAAGCCTTCGCACCGATCCCGATCCTGCGTGCACCGTTCCTCGATCGCGAGGTGATCGGGTTGCCAGTGCTCACCGAGCTCGGCGAGCAGCTCTACGGCGACGCCGATCCGACCAAGCAGTTCTACGTGGGCCGCCCGTATTCGGTGGCTCGCGACGACGACGAGTTCATCCTCTCCGTTGAACTGCCGTTCGCGACCAAGGAGGAGATTGCGCTCTCGCGGCACGCAGATGAGCTCCTGATTGACGTCGGCACCTGGCGCCGCAACCTTGTCCTGCCGCGCATCCTTATCGAGGCGACGACACTCGGCGCCAAGTTCGACGACCATATTCTCAAGATTCGCTTCGCTGCCCCGCCGCGAAGCACCAATGGAGGTGGAAAGCGTGGCTGAGACCGATAGCACGATGAATGACGACCTCGAGGCTCGCATCGCCGACCTGGAGCGCCGCGTGCCGCGCGGCGAACGACGTGAGAGCGTGGAAATGGCCTTCTGGGCGATCATGCGCAACCTCTTTCCAAGCGAAACGCGCACCCACATGAAGGCGGCTGGGCGCGAGCAGCTGCTGGCTGCCCGAAGCTACCTGGATCACTGGATCGCCAAGATGGACGCGGAGCCCGGCGAGGCCGAGGAGAAGGCGACGCACGAGAGCATCGAGGTCGAATGACCGACCAGGTGGGGGTGGTGGGCGCGGGCGCATGGGGCACGACCCTCGCCGTCAAGCTGGCCGCCGCGGAGCGTCCGGTCACCCTCTGGGCGCACACGGCGGAGGCAGGGGAGGAGCTCTCCTCCCTCCGCGAGAACCGCCGCTACCTGCCCGGGGTCGTCTTCCCGCCGAACCTGCGGGTGGCGACGGATGATGCTTACCTGTCGGAGCCGCACCGCTCCTTCGTCCTCGCCGTTCCCTCGGCGCACCTGCGTGAAACGCTGCGACGTCTGGGGCCCGTGCTCTTTGCGGAGGCCTCCCTGTTGAGCGTGATCAAGGGGATCGAGCAGGGGACGCACTTGCGCATGAGCGAGGTGATCGAGGAGGAGCTGCCCGGGCGGCGGGTGGCGGCGCTGTCCGGCCCGAACCTGGCGCGCGAGATCGCGGCAGGCCTGCCGGCGGTGAGCGTGGTGGCTTCGCCTGATGTCGAGCTGGCGGCGGAGTTCGCCGCGCTCCTGGGAAGCGACCGCTTCCGCCTCTACACCAACCCGGACCTGGTCGGCGTCGAGCTGTGCGGCGCCCTCAAGAACGTCGTTGCCCTTGCCGCGGGGTTCGTGGATGGGCTCGGCTTCGGCGACAGCGCCAAGGCGGGGATCATCACGCGCGGGCTGGCCGAGATGACGCGGCTCGGCGTGGCGGCCGGAGGGCAGCAGCTGACCTTCGCGGGTCTTGCCGGGGTGGGCGACCTGATCGCGACCTGCATGAGTCCGCTCTCTCGAAATCGGCGCGCCGGCGAGCTGATGGCGTCCGGCATGTCATGGGCCGATGCAGCGGCACAGCTGAATGGTGTGGCCGAGGGGGTGGACACGGTGCGCGGCGCGCTCGAGCTGGCCGTCGAGCGGGGCATCGAGATGCCGATCGCGGAGCAGGTCGACGCGGTCGTGCACGAAGGGCGTCCGCCGATGGAGGCCGTTGCCGAGCTGATGTCGCGGGTCCAGAAGGATGAATTGAGCGGCCAGCGGGCTCAGCCCGCGCGTTAGACTCATTCCGTGCCGCCACGGTATGTCCCCGAGGACTCTCTCCAGAGTCCACGCTTCACCGGACCCGCGACGTTCGCTCGACTGCCGCACGTCCGGACCCTGGAGGAGGTCGACGTGGCGATCGTCGGTGTCCCGTTCGACACCGGGGTGACGTATCGGGTCGGTGGCCGCTTCGGCCCGAACGCCGTGCGCGCCGCGAGCGTGATGCTGCGGCCCTACAACGCCAACCTCGACGTCAAGCCATTCGAGATCCTGTCGTGCGTCGACTACGGCGACGTGGCCATTATTCCCGGCAACACGGAGCGCAGCTACCGTGCGATCGAGGAGGCGGTGGCGCCGATCGTGGCGGCTGGGGTGGTGCCCCTCCTTGTCGGCGGCGATCACGCGTGCACCCTGCCGCACCTGCGGGCGACGCGAACCCGTGGCCCCGTGGCGGTCGTCGACTTCGATGCGCACTCCGATGCCTGGGACAGCTACTTCGGGGAGAAGTACAACCACGGCACGTGGATGCGGCGGGCGGTCGAGGAGGGACTGGTTGACACCGCTCACTCGATCGAGGTCGGCCTGCGTGGGTCGATCTACGACGCCGAGGATCGGAGCAGCTTGCGGACCGAGCTGGGGCTGGAGTACCTGACCACGGAGGACGTGTTCGCGCTTGGTCCCGCGGCCGTCGCCTCCCGTATCCGGGAGCGCGTCGGCGATCGGCCGGCCTTCATCAGCTTCGACATCGACGTCGTCGATCCTGGATTCGCCCCGGGCACCGGCACACCGGAGGCGGGCGGACCGTCCGCGCATGACATGCTCGCCGTTCTGCGCGGGTTGACCGGGATCGACTTCATCGGCTTCGACGTCGTCGAGGTGATCCCGGCCTACGATCCTGCCGGCCAGACCGCGACGCTGGCCGCCAACCTCGCCTACGAGATGCTCTCGCTGGTCGCGCTGCGGCGCTCGGGCACCTGAGGCCGATGCCGGACGCCCCCGGGCTCGACTGGCACAGCGCGATGCCGCGGGGCTTTGCGTGGCCCAAGGGCAAGCGAGCGGCCGCGTGCTTCACCTTCGACGTCGACGC
>JBDTMU010000055.1:0-8012 GCA_039934115.1 Chloroflexota bacterium
CGAGCGGCCAGCGCTGCACCGCCGCATCGCGCCTGATCGTGCATCGGTCCGTGCACGACACCTTCGTCGAGGCCCTCCGCAAGCGCGTGGCTGGCCTCGTGCTCGGCGACGGGCTCGACGAGAAGACCGATGTCGGGCCGGTCATCAACGATAAGGCGGTCGAGCGTATTGCGGCGTACGCGGCCATCGGTCGGGGAGAGGCTGACCTGGTGATCGGCGGCGAGCCAGCGCGCGATGGCGCTCTCAGCAAGGGCAGCTTCTTCCAGCCGACCATCTTCACCGAGGTGAAGCCCGATGCGCGCATCGCAATGGAGGAGATCTTCGGCCCGGTGACATCGGTCATTCCGGTCGAGACGTGGGAGGAGACCGTGCGGATCGTGAACTCCGTCAAGTACGGCCTCTCGACCTCGCTCTTCACTCGCGACATCAACCTCGCCTTCCGCTCGATCCGTGACTTCGACTCGGGGCTGGGGTACGTGAACCACGGCACCATCGGGGCCGAGGCGCACCTGCCGTTCGGCGGCACCAAGGCGACCGGCAACGGCCATCGCGAGGTGGGCCAGGCGGCGCTCGACTTCTTCAGCGAGTGGAAGAGCGTGTACATCGACTACTCGGGGAAGCTGCAGCGGGCGCAGATCGACATGGACTTCGTCGACCAGGAGCAGCTCTAGGCAGGAGCCGGGCTTCCTCGTCGCAGCACGCGCAGGGTGAGCGCGGTTCGCAGCAGGCCCCAGCCGAGGCCGAGCACCGCGATGAGTGCCAGCGCAAGGCCCGCGTCCGGGGCCTCGTGGACGATGATCGGGTAGTCGGCCAGCCCAATTCCTACGGTATCGAGCACCAGCCACCAGAAGAACACGGTGGCGCCTACGTCAAGGGCGAGCGGCAGGACCAGGTGCAGCAGGACGCCACGCCGCCCGCTTGGCGCGACAGCCGGATCGCGCCGCCAGCGTCGAATCCGCCACGCAGCCCACGCCACGCCCAGGGCCATCAGGATCGCGACGCCCGCCAGCAGATGTTTGCCGTACTGCCGTATCGGCTCATCAAACGAGACGGGCACGCCCGGCGACAGACCCAGCAGGATCTGGGCGATGCCGGTGTGCAGCTGCGATACGCGAGATGGCGCCGCCGAGTCGTCGGTGTTCAGCAACACCACGACCCCGATCTCCTCCTCGGGCAGAAGCGCCATGCCGCCCGCGAAGGTGGTGTGCGAGCCGCCATGCTCGAGCACGACCGGCACATCGTATTGCGACATGCCGGCACCGTCCGACAAGGTCCCGGCATCCCAGAGCGGGTAGCTCCACCAGCCCCAGCCGTACCCATTCCAGGCGTCGGGGTGAATGAGAGGTCGCCGCAACAGCGCCATGGCGGCCGTGGGCAGGACCTGCTCGCCCGCGTAGGCGCCGTCGTTCAGGTGCGCGATCAGCACGTGGCCGAGATCCTCGGCGCTAGACGCGATGAAGGCCGATGGCAGGCCGCTGCGCACGAAGCCGATCTCCCAGCTGATCGGTGAGCCGAAGAAGGGATAGTGACCTTGCGCCAGGCCATCGGCGCGGGATGCGGCTTCGTCAGTGTGCGTGTGGCTCATCCCCAGCGGCGCGAAGACGTTCTCGGCCATGTAATCCTCGAACGTCTGCCCGGAGACGAAGGCGACCAGGTAGCCGAGCACGTCGTAGTTCGCGTTCGAGTATTCGAACTGACCGATGGGATGGCTGAGCGGCGTCTCAGCAAGCCTTCGAACGTTCTGCTCGATGGCACCTGGGTCGTTCCCGGGTTGGGCGCGGTTCACGAGCCCGTCGCGCTCGGTCCAGCCGCTTGCGTGCGCCAGCAGGTCTCGGACCGTGATCATGGCCGTGTCGGAGCCCTCGGCGCCGAACCAATCCACGTAGCTGCGGACCGTCGCGCCGAGCTCGAGATCGCCGGCATCGACGAGCTGCATGACGGCAATGGCGGTCAGCTGCTTGCTGAGCGAGGCGATCTGGAACGGGGTCTGC
Source organism: Chloroflexota bacterium (assembly GCA_039934115.1). Taxonomy (GTDB): domain Bacteria; phylum Chloroflexota; class Limnocylindria; order QHBO01; family QHBO01; genus CF-167. The sequence continues at coordinate 1,992 of JBDTMU010000055.1, forward strand.
GGCGTCGCCGCAACGTCACCCGGGCCGGCTGTACCGAACCCCTCAGCGAACTCGATCCCCTCGGGCCCGACGATCACGACCGCCGCGCCGGGGATGCGCAGCTCGTCCATCGCTTCAGTCACATAGTTGCGCACCTGCTCGGTCGTGTCGGCGTCGAGCGGACCCTGGGCGCCAGCTGGGAGCGTGGGAATGGCGACAAGCCAGGCGAGGGCGAGGAGGGCGGCGAGCCGGACTGGGCGCATCGCGGAAGCATACGGATGCCGGGCAAGTGGTCACCGGCGAACACCCCGTCCAACCGTCGTTTTGCGCGATAAGGCACTGCGTGCCACCATCGGCCGGCCATGCGGCTCCCGTTCTTCCCGCTCCACGTCGTCCTCTTCCCGCACCTGCCCCTGCCGCTTCACATCTTCGAGGAGCGCTATCGGGCCATGACCCGCGACCTCCTGGCCGATGGCTCCCCGTATGCCGGCCGCTTCGTCATCAGCAGCGGCGGGGAGGATGCGCCAGAGGGCTCCGTGGGGACTGTCGCCGAGGTGCGCCGCGCGGAGCAATTCGCTGACGGGCGCTGGGCGCTGGTGGTGGTCGGCGCCGAGCGCGTTGCCCTGGGCGCGGTGGATCGGTCCGGGCCCTACACCCTGATCGAGGTTCAGCCCCTCCCCGAATCGGTGGGAGATTCCGAGACTGCCGGTCGCCTGCTGCCGGCAGTGCAGACCGCGCTGGACGCCTATCTCGACACGGTGAAACGCTTCGTGGCGTCCGCTGCGTCAGTAGGCCGTGAATCCCAGGAGATCACCGACGTGGCCGCTTCCCTCGATGAGGTGCTCAAGCCGATCCGCCTCCCGGACGACCCGCTGGCCGCCAGCTATGCGGTGGCTGGCGTGCTCCAGATCGAGCTGAACCGCAAGCAGAAGCTCCTCGAGCTGCCCGATGGGGCGAGCCGCCTGGAAGCCGAGCTCAACCTCCTGCGCCGTGAGGCGCGCCTCCTGGCCGAGGGGGCCATGCCGCCGATCAGCCGCGACGACCTGCGCTACAACCCCAATTGATCGGCGTGACCCCTCGCCGCCTCGCCGCTGGCCTGGCGGTCATGCTGTTGGTGGCCGCGTGCACTCCAAGCGTCAGCCCGACCGCCGCGACCCGGAGTGCCAGCGAGCAGCCCTCGCCTACGACGCCGGCTGATTCAAGCTCACCCGGCGAGAGCACATCCTTCGTCCCGTCGTCGCCGCCCACAGCAGCACCGACTCCATCGCCGAGCGGTTGTCGCGCCGGGAACCGCGTGGCGGCGGGCGCGCAGCAGACCTTGACAACGGTCCCGGACGCCGGGCACGCCGTGGCGCTGACCCTGGACATGGGCGGCCGGCTCGAGCCGGGGCTCGACATCCTCAACCTGCTGATCGCCAACGAGGTCTGCCTCACCATCTTCCCGACCGGGGCGATGGCGCAGACCACCGAGGGCAAGCAGGTGATGGCCCTGATCAGGGCGCACCCGGAGCTGTTCGAGATCGGCAACCACACCATGCATCACTGCGACCTGGTGCGGGGAGGCGGAGGCTCGCCAAGCACGGCGCCGTGCGCCGGCGTGACGCCCACCGCGGACTTCATCCGCAGCGAGCTGACCGAGGCGGGAACGATCCTGACCCAGCTGTCTGGCCAGCAGCCCGTGCCGTACTGGCGCCCGCCCTACGGAGCGATGAACCAGGCGGTGCGCGACGCGGCGGCATCGGTCGGATACACCAAGACCTTCATGTGGGACATCGACACGATCGACTGGAAGCCGATCGCCGACGGCGGGCCGACCGCGCAGCAGATCGCCACCAACGTGGTCAGCAACGCCCGCGACGGATCGAACGTGCTGATGCACCTGGGCGGCTACGAGACGCTCGATGCCCTGCGGATCATGATCCCCGGCCTGCGCGACCGCGGCTTTCTGCTGACGAGTCTCTCCGACCTGCTGAACTAGCCGATCAGCCGGCGAATCGCTAGAGGCTAGCCGCCGGTCTCCTGCATTCCCTTGACCGGCGACGCCGCGGCGTCAATTGCCTCGCCGAAGAGGCGAATCCCGGTGTCGATGGCGGCCTCGTCGACGATCAACGGCGGGCAGAGTCGGATGGTCGCCTCACCACATTCCAGCAGGAGCAGCCCGCGCTCGAAGGCCGCCAGCTCGACCGCGTTGGCGGCCTGGTGGCTGGCGAACTCCACCCCCAGCATCAGCCCCACGCCCCGGATGTCGCGGACACCGGCGTGCTCGCTGGCGACCTGCTCAAGGCCCGCGCGCAGGCGCGCACCCATGCGCGCGGCGTTCTCCATCAGACCGCCCTCGATCAGGTCCATGGTGGCCTTGCCGGCCGCGGCGCAGACCGGGTTCCCTGCAAAGGTCGATCCATGGGCACCGGCAGGCCAGGTCATGACCGAGTCGCGCGCGATGAAGGCGCCCAGCGGCATACCCGACGCGATTCCCTTAGCTGTCGTGATGATGTCCGGCTCGACCCCCGAGTGCTGGATTCCCCACCAGCGACCGGTGCGTCCCATGCCGGACTGCACCTCGTCCGCGACCAGCAGGATCCCGTGCTCGTCACAGAGCTTGCGCAACTCGCGCAGGAAGGAAGCCGGCGCCGGGAAATAGCCTCCCTCGCCCTGGATCGGCTCGATCACGATCGCCGCAACGTCATCGGGCGCAATCAGCCGCCCAAGGAGGTCGTGGCGCAGCACCTGGAGCTCTGCGCTCCCATCGCCGCCGCTCCCTTCCTTCCAGCTGCGGACGCGCGGGAACGGCGCGTGGTAGACCATCGGCAGCAGGGGACCGAAGCCCGCGCGCTGCTTGAGCTTGCTGTTGGTCAGCGACAGGGCGCCCATGGTGCGTCCGTGAAAGGCACCCTCGAAGGCGATCAGACCGGGGCGATGAGTGTGGTGGCGCGCCAGCTTGATGGCGCCCTCGACCGCCTCCGTGCCCGAGTTGGTGAGGAAGACCCTCGCCCGCTCCTCGAAGGGCGCGATGCGGGCCAGATGCTCGGTCAGCTCAAGGTAGCGCGGCTCGTAGAAGTCGGTGGCGGCGATGTGGATGAGCCGATCAGCCTGGGCCTTGATCGCCTCGACAACCTTGGGATGGCGATGGCCGGTCGAGCAGACCGCGATCCCGGCCGCGAAGTCGAGGAAGCGGTTGCCGTCGACATCGGTGACGACGTAGCCGTCGCCGGTCTCCGCGACCAGCGGGTAGGCGCGGGTCAGGCTGGGGCTCACGACGGCGTCATCTCGTGCGATGAGCGCCTGGGCACGGGGTCCCGGCAGCTCGGTGACGATATGCGGCGCCGTCAAACGGGCAGCCGCCGAGGGAGTGGTCTCGAGGGTCATCGGTACCAAAACTCCGACCGGAGCGGCGCGTCCTGCCCGCGCCCCTGGCTAGATGGGTCCGTATCGTACGGCTTTCGTCGCCTCGCCGATCAGTCCCGGCCCGGCGTAGACCAGCCCGCTCCACAGTTGGACCAGGTCGGCACCAGCGGCGATGAGGGTTGCCGCGTCCTGTCCGGAGCCGATGCCGCCCGAGGCGATGATCGCCAACCGATCTCCGACCAGGCTCCGGGCGCGGCGCACGAGGCCCCGAGTCCCCGTCAGGAGCGGGGCGCCGGAGAGGCCTCCCGCCTCCGCCGCGAGCTCGCCGGGGGCCACCAGCCGATCCCTGGAGAGGGTCGTGTTGGCGAGGATCAGTCCCTTTGCGCGAGTCGCAAGCACGGCTTCCAGGACCGCCTCCATCTCACCGGGGAGCATGTCCGGCGCGAGCTTGACGAAGATCGGCCGCGCAGGACCGAGCCGCTGGCCGGCGTCTGCCAGGGCGTCGAGCAGCGCCCGCAGTTGCTTGGGGGCCTGGAGGTCGCGCAGGCCCGGCGTGTTCGGGGAGGACACATTGATCGTTAGGTAGTCGGCATGCGGGGCGAGCCGTTGCTGGACGGCGAGGTAGTCGCGAATGGTGTCCTCGGCTGCAGTCCTCGCATTGCGACCGATGTTGACCCCGACCACGAAGCCCGGTGGCAGCCGTCGACGGGCAGATGCCAGGTTGCGGGCAACCGCCTTGGCGCCTGCGTTGTTGAAGCCCATTCGATTGATGAGCGCCCCGTCGTCGGGGAGCCGAAAGAGGCGCGGCCGGGGATTCCCGCCCTGCGGCAGCGGAGTGACCGTGCCGATCTCGGCGAAGCCGAGGCCGAGGGCGGCCCAGCCACGCAAGGCGACCGCGTCCTTGTCGAAGCCTGCCCCCAGGCCCACGCGGCTGCCGAAACGAAGCCCGGCGACCTCGACATCGGCTCCCTCGAGCGACGCGCCGCCCGCCAGCCCGGCCATCGCACGCCCTGGTCTGCTGGCGCCGGCGATGCGCAGCGTCCTCAGGCTGACGCGATGGATCTCCTCGGAATCGAAGCGGAAGAGGATCGGACGGATCGCGCGATAGGCGATGCGCCGCCAGGGCATCAGTCGTCGTGAGCGCGCGGAAATGCCATCTCGACCGGACGCAGGTCCGGGAGCGGTTCCTCGTTGGCTTCGGGCTCGACGCCTGGCGCCCCCATGAACTCGTGCCAGACCTCCGCGCCGGCGGCCGGCGGATCGTCGAGCTCCTTGAGCGCCACGATCCCCTCGAAGCGGATCACGCCGGAGTCGCCCGTATCGGTCTCGAACTCGTCTTCGTACTCCTCGGCGACCTCGATGGCTCGCCCCAGGGCGGTCTCCTCGTCGACGCCGTCGATCAGCACGACGCGGTCCTCGACCATGATCGGAAGTCCGTCGACGAGATACGCGTACCGGAGCTGGACGCTGAACCAGCCGCTCGGATCGACGACCGGCTCCAGCGTGAGCTCGTCGCTCGTCATGCCGGCGGCGGCTCCTGGCCCATCACGGTCTGCGACTGCTCGCGCAGGAACTGCTGCACGTAGTAAGGACCCAGCCCGCTCTTGCCCGATGAGCCGGAGCCCTTCCAGCCGCCGAACGACTGGATCCCCGGCCAGGCCCCGGTGGTTGCCCCCGCACGCCGGTTGACGTACACCACGCCCGCCTGGATCGTGTCCAGGAAGCGGCGGATCTGTTCATCATCGTGGCTGAAGATGCCGGCCGTCAGCCCGTAGGCAGTCGCGTTCGAGAGGTTCAGCGCCTCGTCCAGCGAGTCGACCTCGCCGACCACGATGAATGGGACGAACAGCTCGTCGCGGAAGAGGCGATGGCTGGTCGGCAGGCCGCTGACCACGGTCGGCATCGGGAAGTAGCCGCGCTCGGTTGCGTCGTCACGCAGGACCTCGCCGCCAACCTCGATCCGTCCGCCGTCCGCCTTGGCCTCGGCCACGGCTGCCGTGAACTTGGCCAGCGCCCGCTCGTTGATGACGGGGCCCATCCAGCTCTCGCGCCGGGTCGGATCGCCGACGCGGATGCCCTTCGACTTCTCGACCAGCAGGTCGAGGAAGGGACGGGCCACCGAGCGTTCCACGTAGACCCGGCTGTTGGCGCTGCACTTCTGGCCGTCGAAGCCGAATGCCGAGCGCATCACGCCCTCCGCCGCCTCGTCGAGGTCGGCCGAGGCGGTCACGATCGACGGGTTCTTGCCGCCCATCTCGGTGATGATCGGCCTTGGATACTCCTTGGTGAAGCCGGTGTACAGCCGCATCCCGACCTCGTAGCTGCCGGTGAACACCATACCGTCGAGGTCCGGGTTCTCCTCCAGCTCCGCGCCGACCGTTTCGCCCGGGCCGGTCACCAGGTTGAAGACGCCGGGCTCGATCCCTGCGTCACGCAGCGCCTCGCAGAACTTGTAGGCCATCAGCGGCGCGTCCGAGCTCGGCTTGATGACGACGGTATTGCCCGCGATCAGGGCGCCGGCGGCGGGTCCCCCGCACAGCGCCATCGGGAAGTTGAAGGGGCTGATCACGGCCCAGACGCCGTGAGGCTTCAGGATCGAGCGGGTGTGCTCGGCCGGGGAGAGCGAGCCCATCGGCTGCACAAAGCCGTTCGCCTTCTCCATCCCGTCGCTGTAGTAGCGCAGCAGGTCGGCCGTCT
>JBDTMU010000056.1:0-7986 GCA_039934115.1 Chloroflexota bacterium
GCTCGCCGATCTGGTGGAGGATATCGCGAAGTTCGCTTCCGGGGTCGAAGATGCCGGACAGCGCATCGATCAGGGTCGGTATATCGGCCCACAATTGGTTGCCCGCGTGCGCGCCGATGAGCTCGAAGGGCGCCATGTAGCGATCGTCGCTGGCCAGCGTCTCGCCGGTGGCATGTGCTTCGAGCGATGCGGCGACGTCGGCCGCGTCGAGGGCAAGGATGACGACGCCATCCAGCAGCGCGTAGGCCACGGTGCCGATCTCCGGGACCGCAACGCTTGTGAGCATGGTGCCTGCAACACGGCGAGTGGTCACCTTCGATCCCCGATCGGCCAGCGCCGATCGCATCCGCTCCAGGGACCCCCGGGCGGCCGCGGCGTCGGAGGGACGCAGCAGGAGCTGCCCGTGGAATCCGTCGGGGTCGAGACTCTGCAGCGCAACCGCCCCTTCGCTGTCGAAGAGCGGCAGCAGGTCGCGGCTGAAGTTGATCCCGAGGCCGAGGGCCGCGATGCCCCGCAGCTGGTTCAGCGCGTCAATTGCCGGGGCGAAGGCCGAGTTACCGGCCAGCGCAGCCTCGAGGTCTTCGAAGCTCTGTGCGGCGCCAAAGAGGACCGCCTCGGCGCTCGTCGTGCGCGGCATCCATTCGGCAAGAGTCGACGACTGGGTGCCGAGCGTGAAGGCGGCGCGCGCCTCCTTGCTGGCGCCGCTCGCCGTGAACAGGGCCGTCCCGTCCAGGTGCAGGCCGTCGGTATCGGAGGTGAGCGCCAGCGCTGCACTGCCGAAGCCTCCAAGCAGTTGGCCATCGGGCAGCCCCGCGGCCCGGGGCAGGTCGAGGTAGACGGACGCCAGGTGATCGCTCGCGACCGTACGCATGCCGGCGGTGAATGCCGCGGAGTCGGCCAGGGACGGAGCGACGTCCGCATCGGCCTCGAGGGAGGCCCGCAGCCGCTCGGGCGTGCTGGCCACCACCAGCAGGTCGTCGAGCAGGGCATAGCTCGTCGTCTCGCTCGTCATCACCTCCTGACCGCGGAACGTGTCGTGCCTGAAGGTGACGTCGATCGACCCGAACAGGCGCGGCATCGCGGTGCGCGCCTCAGCGGAATCCTTCACCGCGGCCAGCAGCAGCATGCTCGGGGCCGAGCCGCCATCGCCTGGCGCCACCGCGACCGCGACCTGTGCGCCCAGCCAGGGGCGCACGTCGGCCAGGTAGTCAATCCCCGCCTGGCCGAACAGCCGCCCGGCAACCTCATCGATCTTGCTCTCGAGGGTCGCCGGATCGCCGAAGCCCTTGAGGCGACCGATGAGCCCCAACAGGTTCATCTGCTGGCCGGCAGACGGCTGGAGGTAGGCGTTGACATAGAGCGCCGTGTCGGACGGTGCCGCCCGCGCGGCGCGGTCCGCGACGGCTGAGAAGAGGAGCAGGTAACCGACCACGACTGCCCCACCGAGCGCGACGAGCAGCGCGGTGGCGGCGACGACCACCCGCCGCATGCCGGCTAGCCGCCCAGGATGCTGGGCAGCCCGTTCCCGCCGCGCGGCAGGCGACCCGACCCGAGTTGACGCATCAATCGCTGCATATCCCCGAACTGCTTGAGCAGTCGGTTGACGTCGGCGGGGGTCGTTCCGCTGCCGGTCGCAATCCGACGGCGGCGGCTGGCCTTGATCAGCTCCGGATGCCGGCGCTCCCCGGGCGTCATCGAGTCGATGATGGCCTCGATTCGTTTGAGCTGACCATCGTCGACCGCCTGCTGAGCGGCACCTGCCAGCTGTCCCGCGCCGGGGATCATGCCGACCAGCTGCCCGATCGGCCCCATCTTCTTCACCTGTGCCAGCTGCGATCGAAAGTCGTCGAGCGTGAAGCGAGACTCCATCAGGCGCTGCGCGACGCGTTCCGCCTCCTGCTGGTCGACCGTCTCCCGCGCCCGCTCGACAAGCGACAGGATGTCTCCCATCCCCAGGATCCGCTGGGCGAGGCGGTCAGGGTGGAACGGCTCCAGACCATCCGTCCGCTCCCCGGTGCCAATGTAGGCAATCGGGAGGCCCGTGACGCTCCGGATGCTGAGCGCCGCACCGCCTCGCGCGTCGCCATCCATCTTGGTCAGCACCAGCGAAGTCAGCGGCAGTCGATGGTGAAACGCCTCGGCCACCTTGACCGCGTCCTGGCCGGTCATCGCGTCGACCACCAGCAGCGTCTCCGACGGAGTCACTGCGCCGGCGACGCGCACCAGCTCGTCCATCATCGGCTCGTCCACGTGCAGGCGCCCGGCCGTGTCGAGCAGGACGACATCCAGGCTCCGTTGACGGGCCTGCTCCATCCCCGATCGGGCGATCTCGAGCGCCGGCGTTCCGGCGGGACGGGTGTGAACCTCGACGCCGATCTGGTCACCGAGCGACACGAGCTGGTCGACAGCGGCGGGCCGATAGACGTCGGCGGCGACGAGGAGGGGCTTGTGCCCGTCGCGACGCAGGCGCACGGCCAGCTTGGCGGCGGTCGTCGTCTTGCCCGATCCCTGCAGGCCCACGAGCATGATCAGGCTCGGTCTGCCGTCGAGCTTGAGGACGTGGCGCTCGCCGCCGAGGACCGCTACCAGCTCGTCATGGACCGCCTTGACCACCTGCTGGCCCGGATGCACGCCGGTGAGCACGTCCGCTCCGAGCGTGCGTTCGCGGACCTTGGCCACAAAGTCCTTGACCACGCGGAAGTTGACGTCCGCCTCGAGCAGGGCTAGGCGAATCTCGCGCAGGGCGATATCAAGGTCGGCCTCGGTGATCTTGGCCTTGCCGCGCAGGCGATCGACGACGCCCTGCAGCCGTGCGGACAGCGATTCGAACATACAGGAACCGATGCGGGGTCCGTGTCGCGATCGGCCGGCGGCCGCGCGAGACGGCTGCCCATTCTATGCGGCCCGCCTCGGAGCGGCAATCATCGTCGCAGGGTGGGAATCAGCCCGACAGCAGCCACTCCACATAGGCCTCGGGATCGAACGGGGCGAGCGAGTCGAGCTCCTCACCGACCCCGGCGAAGACGATCGGCAGCTCGAGCCGATCGGCTATGGCGACCGCGACGCCACCCTTGGAGGTGCCGTCCAGCTTGGTCAGGACGATGCCGGTCACTCCCGCTTCGCGGCTGAACGCCTCCGCCTGGGAGAGGCCGTTCTGACCGGTGGTGGCGTCGAGCACGAGGAGGACATGCCGCGGCTGGCCAGGCTGGCGGCGTTCGATCACCCGCCGGATCTTGGCCAGCTCAGCCATCAGCTGGACCTTGTTCTGCAGCCGGCCGGCAGTGTCGACGACGACCACCTCGATCCCCCGCGACTCGGCGGTCGACAATGCGTCGAACGCCACCGCGCCGGGATCGGCACCCGGGCGCTGCGCGATCACGGGAACCCCGATCTGCTCGCCCCAGAGGCGGAGCTGCTCGATCGCGGCGGCCCGGAACGTGTCGGCCGCGGCGAGGACCACGCTGTGGCCTTCGCGCACGAATCGCGCCGCCAGCTTGGCGATGGTCGTCGTCTTGCCCGATCCATTGACCCCTACCACCAGGACCACCGCCGGGGTTGGGCCGATCTCGAACCTGCCAGAGCCGACCCGATCCAGGCGCAACCGGATCTCCTCCGCCAGGGCTGCGCGCACGCTCGCGCCGGTCGCCGATGCGCCGACGCGCTCCTGCGTGGCGGCGAGGAGCGCCGTCGTCGTCTCCGCACCGACATCGGCCGCGATCAACGCCTCCTCGAGCTCGTCCCACGTGGATTCAACGACGCCTTCGCGACCCAGCAGGGCGCGGAGCAAGCCTCCCAGGCCACCGGGCCGTGGCCGCAGGCCGAGGCCCGTCGGCTCACGCCTCGGGCGCGCCATCATCCGACCGCCACCTCCACCGGCACGTCCGCCAGCCGCAGCGAGAGGAGCCGCGAGACCGCGGCATCGGTCATGGTCACGCCGTAGATCGTGTCCGCCGTCTCGATCGTGGCCCGGTTGTGGGTGATCACCACGAAGTCGATCGTCTGCGCCAGCAGGCGCAGCGCATCGGCGAACCGCCCGATGTTGGCCTCGTCGAGGGCCGCGTCCACCTCGTCCAGGATGCAGAACGGGACCGGGTTCACGCTTAGCATCGCGAACAGCAGGGCCACCCCGGTCAGCGCCCGCTCCCCGCCGGAGAGCATCGGCAGCCGCTGCAGTCGCTTGCCTGGCGGTTGAACCGCGATCTCGATCCCGCCGACGTCTCCATCCCCGTCGCTCATCTGCAGCGAGGCCGAGCCACCCGCGAAGAGGAGCCGGCAGAACTCGTCGAACTTTGCGCCGATGGCCACGAAGGCCGCGTTGAACTGCTCCGCGATGTCGGCCTCGAGCCGAGCGATCAGCTCCTCGGTCAAGGCACTCGCCGCGGACAGATCGGCGTCCTGTGCCACCAGCATCTCGAGCCGACCGGCCAGCTCTCGGTGCTCGTCAATGGCGAACGGGTTCACGGAGCCGATCTGGGAAAGCGTGCGACGAACCTTGGATAGCTCGTCCTCGATCGCCTCGAGGGTCGCGTCGCCGATATCCGCGGTGGCGGCCCCCTCCACGCTCGGATCGGCATGGTCGGCCGTCGCTGGCAGAGAGGCGATCGCGAGATCGCGCTCGCGGCCGATCGCGATGAGCTCGTCCTCGTGGCGTTGAGCCTCCAACGCGGCCGCCTGGGCATCCCGCTCCAGCTCCCCCATCCGTGATTCCGCGCCTCCACGCGTCCGCTCCCGCTCGAGAAGGTCGGCGCGCAGCCGCTCGCGCTCGGCATTGGCCGCATCGCGGTCCTTTGTCGCGTGACCCACCGCCGCCGTGGCGGCCGCGACAGCCTCGCCGCTCACGGCCCGCTCCCGCTCGAGGGTGGCCAGCGATTCCCGGTCCGCGTTGAGAGCCGCCACAAGCTGATCTCGTCGAGCTTCCCGGAGGGCCTGCTCGTACCCACCACCACGCCGCGCCGAGTCGATGGCATCGGCCGCCGACTGCGCCGCCTGCCAGGCCTCACGAAGCTGATCGCGAGTGGCGGCCAGTTGGACGCGGCGTTCCTGCGTGGCGACCGCGGCCGCCGCAAGTGCGGCGATGGCGGAGTCGACGGGCGCCGGTGGCGATGCCGGGCTCGAGGCCGCGGTGTCGCGAGCCGCATCCAGCTCTGCCGCCAGAGCGTCTTCATCCTCGCGGGCGCGCTGCACCACCTCGGCGGCGCGCGCATGCGCCGCCTGAGCGCGCGAGGTGCGCTGCCCTGCGTCAGAGCGGAGCGCGAAGGCGTCGTCCCGCGCGCGGCGCGCCTGCGTCGAAGCGACCAACGCCCCTCCGGCGGACTCCCCCGCCCGGGACTGCTCGAGCTCCAGCGATTCAACGAGCTGGGTGAGCTCGCGCCGGCGTTCGTGCTGTCGAGCGGCCTCCCCGGCGGCCTGGTCCTGGCGGCCGCGCACGATGACCAGGCCTCGCGAGTCAGCGAGGTCGCCGTCTGCCGTCACGGCGCACCATCCGGGGGGCAGGCCGCGCCAACCGCTGAGCATTGCGGGCAGATCCGGCGCCAGCACGGCGCGGGCGAAGAGGCGGGGCGCGGAGGCTGCCCCGATCCACTCCGCCACGGTCATCCGCGCGTCGACCGCAGCAAGCGCCGCCTCACGCCCTTCAGGGTTGGCATCGGCATCGGCCAGCAGGCGAGCCGATCCCCGGGCATCAGCCGCATGCTCGATCACGCCGTCGTCCCGCCACAGCAGAGCCTGCTGCAGCTCGCCGCCGACGAGCGCCTCGATCGCTGCCCATGCCTCACGGGGAGGATCGATCGTGTCCATCAGGGCCCGCCAACCGGCGTTGGCCAGCCTCGATCCCAGCCGTGAGCCGCTCTCCGCGCGCTCGCGGAGTGATTCCAGCTCGGCGCGCATGCCGCCGACTCGCTCGGCCAGGCCGATTGCAGCTGCCCGAGCTTCCTCGGCCCGCCGCTGCGCATCGTCGCCCGCTGCCTCGGCAACCTGCAGCCGAGCGATCGCATCGGCCTCGGCAGCCTCAGCCGCGCGCCGTTCGGCCAGCGCGGCCTGCTGCTCTGTCTCTGCCGTTGCCGAGGCCATGCTCGCGGCTCGCCGCTCCTCGTCAATCCGCTCGGCCCTGGCTGCAGCGCGCGCCACCGCTTCGTCGCGCCGGGCGGCCCCGGCGATCGATGCCCCGGCGCGTCCCCGCGCCGCGCTGAGCGCCTCCTCCGCGGAGAGGGCCTCGCGGTCCGCGGCCTCGAAGGCGTCCGCGGCGGCCCGCCAGCGGCGCTCGGCCTCTCTGGTTTTTTCCAACGTCGTATCAGCGGATGGATCGACGCCAGGCGGCTCTGCCTGCAGCGAGGCTTCGGTGGCCCCGAGCTCACCGCTGGACCGAGCGACGACCGATGCGAGGTCGGCAAGCCTTCGGGCGATCGCCTCGGCGTCCGCCTCCGCACGGATCAGCGCTTCGCGCGCGCCCTCTCGCCGCTCGGACGCCGCCCGGGCGGTCGACTCGGCCGCCCAGTAGGCGGCCTCCGTATTCGCGATCGCTTCGCGTCCGGCGGCCTCTTCGGCGCGCAGTGCCACGACAGCAGCCTCGGCGGCCGCCTTCCTGCGACGGGCCTCGCCCAACGCGGTCCGTGCGAGCAGCTCGCGACGGCGGTGGACCTCGACCACGAGTGTGCGCGCCCGGCGGCCGAGGGCGTCATGCTCCTGCTGGTGCTGCGCCTGCAGCGCCAGTCGGCGCACCTGTGGCTTGAGCTCGCCGATCAGATCGCCCACCCGAGTCAGGTTGTCGCGCGCACGCGCGAGCCGCCCGAGCGCCTCGTTCTTGCGGACCTGCAGGTTCTTGACGCCTGCCGCCTCTTCGAACAGCTGGCGCCGCTCCTCCGGGCGCAGCGAGAGCGCGCCGTCGACGGTGCCCTGCCCGACCACCACGAGCTCGTTGGCCCCGAGACGGCCACCCGCCAGCAGGTCGACGACCTCGCGCAGCCGCGCGCGGGTCCCGTTGATCAGGTACTCGGCGTCGCCCGAGCGGTAGGCGCGGCGGCCGATCGAGACCTCACTGAAGTCGATCGGGAGCCAGCCGTCGCTGTTGTCGAGGGTGAGGATCGCCTCGGCCATTCCCTGGGGGCGGCGGCTCTCACTGCCGGCGAAGATCACGTCGTCGGCGCGGCGGGTGCGAAGCGAGCGGTTCGACTGCTCGCCGAGGACCCAGCGCACCGCGTCGGCCATGTTGCTCTTGCCCGACCCGTTCGGGCCGATCACGGCGGTGACGCCGCGCTCGAAGACGAATCGGGTCGGATCGGCGAAGGTCTTGAAGCCGTGGAGCCGCAGCTCCTTCAGCCGGGTCACCTGGCGCCCCTCGACGGCGCAGCATCTTCGATCAGCTGGGTCAACGCCACGGCTGCGGCATTCTCCTCGGCTCGCTGGCGGCTGGACCCATGCCCGACCCCCATCTCGCGGCCATCCACGATCGCAGCGACCGTGAAGGCGTGCCGGTGCGATGGGCCGCTCACCTCGGTCACCTCGTAGCGCGGCTTCTGCTGATGACGGCGCTGCGTCCATTCCTGGAGCCTGCTCTTGGCCGACTTGGGCGGCTCCTCCGTCCGGGTCGGCGCGACCAGGGACCCGAAGACGCGTCGCAGCCAGCGCTGGGTCGGACCGAATCCCTCGCGGACTGCCAGCGCTCCGGCGAGCGCCTCGAAGGTCGCCGCCAGCAGCGATGGACGGGCCGCGCCACCACCACCTGCCTCGCCCCGTCCGAGCAGGAGGTATCGGTCCAGCCCGAGCCCCAGGGCGATGGCGGCGAGCGAGTCGCGGTTCACGAGCGCGGCGCGTCGGGCGGTCAACCGGCCCTCGTCCTCGTCGGGGAAGCGGTCGTACAACAGACGGGTGACGACGTGGCCGATGACGGCGTCACCAAGGAATTCGAGGCGCTCGTTGTGCCCCGGCGCGGCGCCCGGGTTCTCGTTGAGGAAGGAGCTGTGGACGAACGCCTGGCGAATGGCCTCCGGG